>SVGK01000148.1 GCA_015056395.1 Clostridiales bacterium | reverse complement strand
CGTGCGCGGTTTGGAGAAGGTTGACTATCACGACCTGGCGCGCGCGACGCTTCGCGTAAAGCCGGCGCTTGAGAAGACCGGCCACGCGGTGGGCTTCTGGCCGCACCTGAACGCGCACTACGCGGGTGACCCGCTGTCCTGCGGCTTCCGCGCCGAGACGGCCGACGTGCCGCTCATGGTGGGCAGCGTGTTCGGCGAGTTCGCCTCGTTCTCTCCCGCGCCGTGGGACCGCGACGCCATGACGGACGGGGAACAGGTCGCCGCGCTTCGGGATATGCTGGGCAGGGAGAATGCCGATAAGCTGATCCCGCTGTTCCGCGAGGCCTATCCCGAGCGGCACGTGATCGACCTGATGCGGCTGGATGCGCTGTTCCGCGCGCCGGAGATACGCTATATCAGGGCGCGCAGCGCGCTGAACCGCAGCACATGGTCCTATCTGTTCAACATGGACCAGCCCATAGACGGTGGCAACACGCCGTGGCACTGCAGCGACATACCCTATGCCTTCCACAACATAGATCTCGTGGAATATCCCCACGGAGACGGGGATCTGGCCGAGAGAGTGCAGCGTCAGGTGTTCGGCGCCGTGATGGCGTTCGCGCGCACGGGCGACCCGAACTGTGATCACCTGCCCGCATGGCCCGCCAGCCGGCCGGACGAAGAGCATACGCTGGTGGTGGACGGCTCGACGCGCGTGAAGCGCAGCTTCGACCACGCGCTGGTCGAGGCGTTCGCGCGATGCGTGCGCCCGGACGTACAGGCCGGCGACGGCGAAGTGCAGCATTGAGCGAGGATACACGATCAACGACCTCCCGCGCGCGGGAGGTCGTCTTGCGCAACGGAGCACGGTCCGATATGCATGAAATATGTTGACAATCATGCGCCTGCGGTGTATAATGAACACGTTCATAAAAGGAGAAGCACTTCATGCCGAAGATCATACCGGAGCTCAGGGAAAGTTTCGTACGGGCGGCGAAGGAGCGCCTCATGCGCGATCACGATCTGACCATACGGCAGGTCGCGGGCGACTGCCACGCAGCCGCCGGTACGCTGTACAACTACTTTCCGTCCAAGGAAGCGCTGCTGTTCGAGGTCATGATGGGGGACTGGCAGGATTGCTGTGCGCATATGCGCGCGGACGCGCTGGGCGCGGATGACCCTCTTGAGGCGATAAGGCGCACCACGGCCGCGCTGTACGGCTTCACGTCGCGTTACGCGCCGATGTGGCGAAACTACGCTTCGGCCAAGGACAGCATGGGCGCGCTGCACGCAAGGCATCATCAGATCATAGCGGACATCTCTGCGGCGGCGGGCGATACGCTCGAACGCTTCTCGATATCCGGCGACACTTACCTGCCCGAGATACTGGCGGAGCTGATACTCTACGCCAGCCGCACGGAGGACGGCTTCGACCGCATAGCGGGCGTGCTTTCCAGGATACTGTCGTGACGCAAACGGGCGCGGATGCGCTTGTGATAAGAAAGGAGACGAACACCATGAAGAAGTTCCTCATCACCGTGCTGGCCCTGTGCCTGGCCCTGCTGCCCGCGCTTGCGGAGACGGATGCCGTCACCTCCGCTTCCGTGAACGATTTCTATGCAGACGGCCTGCTTGAGGGCGACGATCTGATGAACGCGATCAATGCTTACAGCGGCTTCTATGCCGTGGCTTCGGTCAACCCGGACGGCACGCCCAACCTGGGCTTCTACATCTACGGATGCGTGAAGGCGGGCGAGAGCTACTACCTGGAGCTGGGCCTGTCCCCGAACCAGACCACCGCCAACGTGGAGGCCGGCAGCGAGCTCGTCGCGATGTACGCGGCGCTGCCCGCCGAGGACGCGACCTATCCGACCTCAGGCGCGCGCATGACGCTTTCCAAAGTGACGGACGAGGCGCTGCTCGAGGAGCTTCTGAAGAGCGCGCCGCAGGGATTCACTCCCATGTATTACGAGATCACCTCCGTCCGTTCCCTGGGCTGACGGACAGCGGGAATGCATCATCTGTTTGAACGGGAGGAAGCGCTTTGAGTTACTGGATCGTGCTGCTGGTCAGCCTGCTGGCCAGCTCCGTTGGCTTCCATATGTACATATGGTTCTTTTCTGTGGGCTACGGGCTGTCCATCGCGGTGATCGGCGCCGCGCTGGCGGTGGGCTTCCACGGGAGCATGGGGACGCCCGAATGGCTTGCGTGTCTGCTGCTGGTCGTCTATGGGCTGCGCCTGAGCGGCTATCTGCTGATGCGTGAAATGAGGAGCTCGGCCTACAGGAAGGTGCTGAGCCCTGAGATGGAGCGCAGCAGGAACATGCCCATAGGCGCAAAGCTCGCGCTGTGGGTGACCTGCGGGCTGCTGTATACCCTCATGACGATACCGCTCTTTTTCCGGCTGAAGAACGGCGCGCCGGCGGACGCCATGCTGTGGATCGGTTTGTGCGTGATGGTCTGCGGCGTCGCGCTGGAAGCGGTCGCGGACCTGCAGAAGGCGGCCGCCAAGAAGAAGGACAGCCGCAGGTTCGTGGACACGGGCCTGTACCGCATCGTGCGCTGCCCCAACTACTTTGGCGAGCTGCTGCTCTGGCTGGGCATGCTGCTGACGGGCGCGACCGCGCTCAAAGGCGCGCTGCAATGGGCGCTTGCCCTGCTGGGCTTCGCGCTGATCGCGTGGGTGATGTTCAGCGGCGCGCGGCGGCTCGAGCTGCGACAGGACAGGAACTATGGGGCCGACCCCGCGTATCAGGAATACGTGCGCACCGTGCCGATCATCCTACCCTTCATACCGCTGTACAGCGTGAAGAAGTACAAATTCCTGGTTGCGTGACGGCTGTATAAAGTAAACGCCATCGCGTCCCGCGGACGAGACCGGGGAGCGATGGCGTTATCAGGTAAGGACCGCGGAGAGGTGCACATGACGGAACGGGAAGAACGCATCGTAGAACGACTGCTCCTTGCGCAGTGCTGGGTCATCGACTTTTTGCCGTTCAAGGTCCCTGCGGACGCAGGAAGGCGGTTTTTTGCCGTGGAGAAGCATTGCCGCGAACCGCATCGCATGAGGCGTTTCAGGCAGGCGCTTGCGGACGTGATGCTGAAGCTCGGTTGCTATGAAAGCTTCCATATGCTCTCCGAAGGGGAGGCGCAGGCCTTGTCCGATCCGCCGCCCGAGGTACTGGAGGACCGCATCGCCGCCTCAGAAGACGCGGTGATGCTCCTGATCGGCGAGTCCGCGCCGCCGGACGGCGTGGTATCGCGGCAGGCGCTGTTCACATATGACCCGGGCGACCTGTACGCCACCGTGTACGGCCCGTCCGAAGCGCTGCTGGCGCTGCTTAAGCCGCTTGCATCGTCATGCGGGCTGTTCGTGCGCAAGGGCGAGGATGGCTGAAAGCGGGAAGGCCCGCGCACCGTGAGGCGCGCGGACCTTTTACGCATCATCGTGACGCCCGAAAGACTTCCTTTCCGTCGATATATGTCTGCAGTATGTTGGTCTGCAGCTCGAATATGCTGCCGTCCGCGATCACCAGATCGGCATCCTTGCCCGCTTCCAGCGAACCTACGCGCGCCTCCACGCCGATGTGTCTCGCGGGATTGATCGTGATGGCCCGCAGCGCGTCGAACGGGGTCATGCCGCTGGCTATGGCCATGCCGGCGCAGAAGCGCAGATGGCTCTGCTGCGTGACGGGGCTGTCCGTGATGATCGACACGCTGCAGCCGGCGGCGTTCAGCGCCACGGGCGTGTCCCAGCTCTTGTTCTTCAGCTCGATCTTGCTCGGCTGGCCGAACGTGGGGCCTATGGCCAGCGGTATATTCGCCTTCGCGAGTATGTCCGCGATGAGCGCGCCTTCCGTCACGTGCTCCAGAGTGAGCTTCACGCCGAACTCTTTGGCGATGCGCATGGCCGTGAGTATGTCGTTGGCCTGGTGCGCGTGCGCCTTCAGAGGCATCTCGCCGCGCACGACGGGCAGCAGCGCCTCCAGCCGGATGTCGAAGGCCGGCTTTTTGGCCGGATCGTCGCCGGCGGCGTCGAGCTTGTCCCTGTATTCACACGCCTTGTAGAGCATCTCGCGCAGCCTGGCCGCCGTGCTCATGCGGCTGGATATGCCCTTATCCTTGTAGCAGCGCTTGGGGTTCTCGCCGAAGGCGCATTTCATGGCGGCCTGCGGCAGCAGGCACATATCGTCGATGCACGTGCCTACGGGCTTGAAGGCCGCGAACGTGCCGCCCAGCACATTGCTGCTGCCGGGGCCGGTGCACAGCGTGGTCACGCCGCCGCTGACGGCGTCCCGCAGGGACTCGTCGAACGGGTTGATGGCGTCTATGGCGCGCAGCTGCGGCGTGACGGGATCGTTGTACTCGTTGTAGTCATGCCCCTCATAGCCGACGGCCCAGCCGTCTAAGCCGATATGTCCGTGCGCCTCGACGAGGCCGGGGTAGATGTACAGGCCCGACGCGTCCACGGTCCGCGCGTCCGAGGACGCCGCCAGTTCCGTGCCGATGGCGGCGATCTTTCCGCCCGAGATCAGTATGTCGCCCGTGAAGGGCCCTTCATGTACCGCGTCATGGATCAGGCCGTTCCTGATGATCGTGTCCATAGGTTTCTTCCCTCCTGAATGGTCCATTGTGTGTGCGCTGCGGGGCTTCCATGGAAGACATTATACAGCGTGATCGGGCTGCAATCAAGGGCCGCCGCGGGAAAAACGCTGTGCCGCGGCCGCATGTGCTCCCTCAACAAAACACTGCTTGCATAAACGTTGCTTTAGTGCTATCATATGATCGATGGTAATATGCGAAAACAGCGGCATCGCGGAGCATGATCGAAACGACTCAGGACGGGGGATCGGGATGGCGGCGGAAGATACTTCACGGGCCCCGTCGGGGGGATTCTCTCCGATCACGCTTTCACAGATGGAACGGGTCGAGGCGATACGCCTGGCGTCCGGCAACACGCTGTACGCCCTGACGTTCCCGACGCTGTTTGCGTGGAGCGCCGCGGAGCGGTATGAGATATGCCTGACGGACGACGCCTATGTCGTCAGGATCGGCGCGCTGGGCGACGACGCCTATATGTTTCCCTGCGGCGCCGAAGAGGGGAAGAAGAGGCTGATCGACGCGCTGCTGCCGCACGGAGCCCCTGTGTTCCACTGCGTCCGGGACGAGGACAGGCGCTTCCTGGAGGAGACATATCCGGAGCGGTTCCTCTTCACCACGTGCCGCGACGACTATCCGTATCTGTACGACAGGCAGGCGCAGGTCGCGCTCGCCGGGAAGGCGTACAAGGGCCTGCGGCATCAGGTCAATCAGGGACGCGCCGCCGCGCGTGCGTGGTCGGTGGAGGCGCTGAGCGCCGCGAACGTCGAAAGGGCGGTCGCGATCAACCGCGAATGGGCCAGGCGGCGCGGTGAAGGCGGCCCGGCCGACACGGCCGCCGCCGAGACCGCGCTTGACCATTTCGAGCAGCTTTCCATGTGGGGACTGCTCTTTCAGGCGGACGGCACGGACGCCGCCTACGTGGCGGGCTCGTTCGTCACGCCCGAGATCTACGATGTCAGCTTCTGCAAGGTGCTGATCGCACAGTGCGACTGCTACGTCAAATGGATGCTGTACAAGGCACTGCCGCCCGAGGTGACGACCGTGGACTCTGAAGAAGACATGGGCCTTCAGGGCCTTCGCACGCACAAGCTTCTGCGCGTGCCGAAGGAACTGACCCGCGTCTGGAAAGGCAGCTTTCACGCATGAATGATACGATGCCGAACGCCGTCAAGATGAGGACGTTCACCGACCGCATGTTCAGGCGGCTGTTCTGGCCGACGCTGCTTTCGGCGATTGGCCTCGCGCTGGGCGACATCGCCGACGCATTGTTCGTCGGCATACGCATAGGCAGGGCGGGGCTTGCGACGATGTCGCTCGTGGCGCCCGTATACATGGTCTACAACGTGTTCGACATAGGCATCGCCGTGGGCGCGTCGGTACATTACACGCAGGCGCTGGGCAGGGGCAAGGCGAAGGAAGGCATAGAGATATTCTCGCAGATGCTGCAGTTCGCGCTGGCCCTCAGCGTTCTGATCGCCGCGGCGGGCCTTGTCGCCATGCCGCTGATACTGCGCGCGCTCGGCGCGGGCTCCCCGCAGGGCGAGCTGTGCCACTATGCCGAAGAGTACCTGCGTATCATGTTCCTGGGCGCGCCGTTCACGTTCCTGTATTTCCTGCTTTACTACTGCGTGCGCTGTGACGACGACGAAAAGCTTGCCAGCTTCGGCTATGTGACGGGCTACCTGACGGACGTCGCCGCGAGCGCCGTTTTCGTATTGATGTTCAAAATGGACGTGCGCGGCGCGATACTGGCCACGGTGCTCGGCAAGGTCGTCGGCGTGTGCATCTTCTCGTTCCATTTTGCGCGCAAATGGAACGTGCTGCGCTACCGTCCGGTCCGTCCCGACCGGAAGCGAGTGCTTTCGACGCTGGCCACGGGCATGTCGTCCTCGATGGGGTACATAGGCCAGTTCATCGCGCTGCTGGCCGTAGACAATCTGCTCCTGCGCATGGGCGGCGATACGGCACTGGCCGAATTCAACGTCGTGCAGAACGTGTCCTATGTCGCCATGGCGATCTATTCGGCCCTTGGCGATACCATACAGCCCCTGACCGGCACGTTCTTCGCGGAGCACGACCGGGACGCCATACGGCGCGTGATGCGGCTTGCGGTATACATAGGCATCGCCGCGGGCGCCGCCGTCGCGTTGGCCTGTGCCGCCTTCGCCCCGGCGATATGCGGCGTGTTCGGCCTGACGGGCAGCGCGATCACAGGCGGCGCC
>SVGK01000147.1 GCA_015056395.1 Clostridiales bacterium | reverse complement strand
GTGTCGGTTGGTATGGGCGTGGGCGTGTCGGTAGGCGTTGGCGTGGGCGTCGGCGGGAACGTGACATGCTCGCCCGCATCCTCGGGTATGACTGCCTGCTCCGTCACGAACGTCGTCTCGACCGCCGTGGGCGCGGGCGTCGCCGTCTCCGAAGGGCGCTGCCCGCCCCCGCGCGACGACATGACGCCCAGCGCGACCACCGCGCCCGCCAGCACGATCAGCCCCGAACCCAGCATGATCCACTTGCGCGATGCGCTGTGTTGCGACATGCCGAAGGTGTACCAAAGCGCGCGCAGCGCCTCCTGCGCCTGCGCGGCGCTGCTGTAGCGCTTGTTCGGATCCGGATCCAGGCACACCAGTATGTAGTTCATGAACTCCTTGGGGACGTTCTTGAGCCTTGGTATGGGCTGTCCGGACCAGCGCATCCTGTTGATGCGCTCGTGATCCCGGTCTGTCAGCACCGCGCCCTTCTGCGCGAAGGGCAGCGTGTCGTCGTTCAGGAGCTGGTACATGACCAGGCCCAGCGAATAGATGTCCGAGGCGAACGTCGCGCCCCTGCGCGCCTCCACCTCCGGGCTCATGTAGGAATACGAACCCACGGTCTTGCCCTTCGCGGCCAGCCCGGTCTGCGGGTCGATCACCTGCGCCTCGCCAAAGTCGCCCAGCTTGAAATAGTCTATGGCCGGGGAATAGAATATGTTCTCCGGCTTGATGTCCATGTGCACGATGCCGAACGTCTCGCAGACCTTCAGGCCCTCGTACAGGTCATTCCAGATGCGGTAGATGTTGCGCAGGTCGCGGCGGCGCGCGTCCTCCCTGAACCAGTTGTCCAGGCGGACCAGCAGCTCCATGCGGATCAGTATGTCCCAGCCGAACATGTCGTCGCGGTCGTATATGCGCTTGTCCTCGAAATAGACCACGTTGGATGTGCCGTTCAGCTTTTCCATCGTGTCGATCTCGTTGACGGAGTACTGATAGTCCTTGTACAGCTTCGCGCGCACCATGTCGTCGCGCCCGTTGTAGCTGCGGCGCAGCGAGTCCAGCTCCTCCTGCGACTGCGGTATGGAGATGACCTTCAGCACGGCGACGGACCTTTGTCCGTCGTCGCCCGTCTTGTACACGGTGAACACGCGGCCAAAGGACCCCCTGCCGATCTCCTCGCCAAGCGTCCACTGGCCAAAAAACGGTTCATACTTGCGTATGCGCTCAACAAAGCTGTCCATGGATATGACGTATTCCTCTCGTGAGATATGTTAAGCCCTGTCAGCGGGCGATCAGCTGCATGATGCAGTAGGCGATGCCGCCCAATGACAGCGCCGTCAAAAGCGCGCTGGCCGCCTGTATCACGCGCAGCTTCTGCAGGCGCCTCATGGCGTTTTTGCGTTCGCCCACGTCCGCCACGTCGATCACGATGACGGTGACGTTGTCCGAATCGATGCCGTAGCTCTCGGATTCGCGCAGAGCCGTCTGCACCAGCGCCTTCGCCGCCTCCTTGGGCGTGCCATTCCCCAGCACCTTCCCGATCAGGCTGTCGCGCATCACGTCGGACAGGCCGTCCGAGCAGATCAGGAACCTGTCGCCGGGGACCAGGTCGCTGCGCTCGCTCACGGTAGGCTTCAGCTTGCCGCCCTCCGGCAGCGGCATGCCCAGGTGGCGCAGTATCACATTGCTCTTCGGGTGCATGAACGCCTGCTCCCGCGTGATCTGGCCGTTGTCCAGCAGGCGCTGCACCTCGGAATCGTCGCGCGTCAGCTGCGTGAGCTTCCCGTCGCGCAGGCGGTATATGCGGCTGTCGCCCACGTGTACCGTGCGATAGTAGTAGTCGTTGGTCATCAGCATGGCGATGGTCGAGCCGCACGAGCCCGATACCATGCCCTTTGAAAGCGAAATGCCGTCGACCTTGCGGTTCAGCTGGTCGATCATCTCGTCCAGATGCACGGAGCTGTCCGGCTGGGCGCATTCCTTTTGATACTTCGACAGCTCCGTCACGGTCATCAGCGAGGCCTCCTCGCCGAATTCCGCGCCGCCCATGCCGTCGCACACCGCGTAGATCTGCATCTTGTCTGTGCTGGAGGCGCTGTACTGCCCGCCCTGGTTCATCTGCTCGCGGCTCATGTACACGCCGTTGAAATAGAAGTTGTCCTCATTGTTGGCGCGCACGCCGATATGGCTGTAGGCGGCCGCGTCGATCTTGAGACTCATCTTACTTCCCCCCTGTCGCATGCACTACGAGTGCTCCCGCTTGATGGTCAACCGGCTCTTGTTGCTGCTCTCTTCGATGATGGCGTTCTTCTGGCGCTTGATCCTGCCCGTGCTTATGAACAGCATCGCCGCGCTTGCGATGAACAGGAACACGCAGCCGACCAGCGCCGGCACGGCCCACGCGGGGGCCGGGGGCTTTGCCGCCATAGCGACACTTACGGACGGCGCCGGGTCCTCATCATCCCCCAACGCGATGCCCACGGGCCGGTCGTTCACAGTGAACGTGACCTCGGCCGTCTCGCCCGCGGCGAGCTCCGCCGCCGTCAGCGTGAACGTGAAGTCCTCCGCCTTGTCCGCCGCCACGCGCGACAGCTGCTCCGACTTTTCGGTGTCCTTCGCGCCGCTCGCGTCCTCGTTTTCCTCTTCGAGCAGCAGCGCCTTTTCCGCGTCGCCCACCAGCACGCGCAGCTTGACGCCCTCGTCGAGCGCCGCGCTGTTCCACAGCACGCGTCCCGTCAGCACGACGTCGCCGCCGGCCTTCTCCTGGGGCTGTTCATACGCGCCGTTCGAAAGCGCCTCGCCGTCCGCCGCCATCGCGACGATCAGCGCGTCGGCGCGGTCGTCCCTGATTTCGAGCGTGAGCGGCTCGGACACCTCGCCCGTCTCGTCCTTTACGGCGATGGCGACCTCCCCGCCCAGGGCGAGCTTTTCAGTATCGAGCACTACCTCGCAGGCCTCGTCCAGCGGCAGCTCCTGCTGCGTGCCGTCGGGATAGGTGACCACGGCGGTCCTTGCGTTGTCGGAGGCCGAAAGCTTTATGCTCTTCTGGTCCCACGCGACCTCTTTGTCCTCCGCGGAGACCGTCAGCGGCTCGGGCGTTGGCTCGGCGGTGGGCTCGGCCGTAGGTTCGGCCGTGGGTTCGGGCGTGACCTGCGGGTCGACGGCCTCGAAAACGACCTCGAAGCGCACGCCGTCCTCCGCGTTGACGTCCTCGCCCACTAAGAGCGCCACCGTGTGCGCGCCCGGCTCGAGCGCCGCGGCGCCGCTGTTGACAGACAGCGTGAAGCGGTTCTTGTCCGGCACCTGCGAAACGGCTATGTCCCATGCCGATTCCGCCGTCTTGCTGTTGTTCTTGTACTCCGCGACGCAGGTCTCGCCGTCCAGCACCTTGATGCGCAGGTCGCCCGGATCCGTCGTCCTGCCCTCATAGTCCACGGACATGTCCACGCCGCCGGCGCGCACATCTACAGTATAGGTCCCGTCCGCGGGCGCGATGTCGCCCGCCGCGCCCTTCACGGCCACGCTCTTTTCGTCGAACGCGGGCTCCGGCACGGGCGTAGGCGACGCCGTGGGCGTCGCGCCGGGCTTCGGCACGACGTCGAATTCGACGGACAGCGGCTCGGCGACCCCGTCGCCGCTTATCGTCAGCGTCCCGGAGGTGTCGTTCTCGTTCTCCTTCAGGTCCTCGAGCCTGAGCGTGAGCGTGAGCGCGCCGTCCTGGAGCTTCATGGCCTCTGGCGCCAGCTCTCTCTTCAGGCCGTCGCGGAACTCGACCTCCGCCTTGAGAGCGGCCGCGTCCTCTGCCTTCCCCTGCACGCCGATCGTGACCGTCGCGGGGCTTTCCTCCCGTATCTTTATGCGGCCGTTCTCGTCTTCGCAGGGCTTGCCGTCCTGCTCGACGGCGTCAAGCGTCAGCAGTACGCTGGCGTCGACATCCACCAGCACCTCTGTGCCCACGGGATAGGTGATGGTCCCTTCCTCATCCGAGAGGCGTATGCCCAACCTGTACTTTCCGGTGGCCGTGTCGACAGGTATCGTTATGGAATACCCGTCCCCGCCTTCCGCGGGCGCTTGTTCCACTTCCTTTATGCTCTCTTCGTCCTTCGTGTCCACGAGCACGAACCTGTCGCTCTCGTCCGCCATCTCGCCTTCGGTCCTGACGACGAACACGTCGCCCGGCCTGAAGGCTGCGGCGTCCCCGCCGTCCAGCCCCAGCAATTCGATCGGCTTGTACAGCGTGAGCTTGCGGGAAAGCGCGGTGCCGTCCATGTAGGTGAGCGTGATCACGGCATCGCCCGTCTTGCCGGCAAGCGCATCGATGCCGATCGCCGTCCCATCCAGGGTGGCCTCGATCTTGTCGGGCGCGTCGCCGTCCTCGCCCTCGCGCACGGTGAGCGCGGCGTCGTTGGGCACACGCGCGCCGTCCTCGACGACATGCGCCGCGCCTTTCCCATAGGAGTACACAACGCTCTCGTCCGGCGCGGCATGCCGCGTGAATACGGCCCCGAGCGTCCTTACGTCCGTGCCGTTGTCGATCTCCACGCAGACGACGTGCTCCTTCTCGTCGTCGAACTTGCCCTGGTACGTGCCTTCGTCTTCGTCGAACTTCGCCTCGTCGTTCGTCTTCCCGTCGACGGTGATTGTGCAGGTGCAGCCGTTGTCGATCAAATACCTATAGTTGTAGACTACCCGCGTGTTGAGTTTTTCCTCTTCGCCGTATACCAGCAGCGTGTAGCGGTCCTCCTTGCCGCCGTATACGGTGTACGCGGCGTATGACGTCTCTCCATCAGACTGCTTCGCCTCTTCAAGGGACAGGCGCTCGCCCTTGTTGTCGGAGCGGAACATGAAGGCTTTGACCTCGTCGATGGGGATCGGCGTGGGCGTGGGCTGCTCCTCTCCCGCGGACTGCGCGTCCGCGGCAGCGGACGCCGTTTCAGCCGATGTTTCGGGCAGCGCTTCGGGCGTCGGTGTCTCGGCAGGTTCTGCCGTAGCTCCTTCAGTCTGTTCCGCGGCGGGTCCCTCGATAGGCGCTGCCGTAGGATCTTCGGTGGGCTCCGGCACAGGTTCTGCCGTGGGTTCCGCAGTCGGCTCAACCGTCGGTTCTGCCGTGGATTCAACAGTCGGCTCCACAGTAGGCTCCGGCGTAGGTTCCGCAGTAGGTTCTACGGTGGGCTCTACCGTGGGTTCCGCCGTGGGCTCAGGCGTAAGTTCTGACGTGGGTTCCGTGGTTGGTTCCGGCGTAGGTTCCGGCGTTCCCGTTTTGGGCATGGGGATCGGGTCTACGGCCTGCGCTGCGGCCTCAGGCTCAGCGGTCGCGGCGCCCTCCTCTTTCGGCGCGGGCATGGGGATCGCTTCGCCCTGTTCGGCCGTCTCGGGCGCGTCCCGCTTCACCGGTATCGTTACACACTCACCCGAGTCCTTTTCCACCTCGATGTTCGCAAGTTCCAGCTCCGGTTCGTCGCCTTCCGCCCAGCGGTAATCGTAGGTATACCTGTTCTCTGTCTCGTTCACATTTACGACGAAACGAAGCCCCTCATATTTCTCCCTGTGCGCTTCGTCGATGTCTGACAGTTTTTTATCGGTCACATCAGCGAAATCGACCTCTTCCTCTATCTTGCCACCGGCGGTATACCAGGCACGCGTGATCTTATTCGCATCCGATTGGACTACCTCTAACTCATCACTCTCGTCGATCTGCGAAAACGGCCCCTTGTTCTTCAAAAAACTCGGAAAGCGCAAGCTCAGCTCCGTCGTCACTTCGCTGGGGTGCCCTTCCCATTTAAACCGGCCTTTCCAGAGAACACGCTCCTGCTCCCAGGCGTCTGAAGAGCCTTTGACCGTCACGATAACGTAGTCCTCGGTCACACGCGGCGTTTTGTCCTGCTCTCTTTGGTTCAGCTGTGCGCCTTTGTCAAGAAACTTATCGATAGAAAAGCTTCCGTCCTCGTTCGGCTCCAAGATCTCCGTGATCCCATTAGGATAAGATATGCACTCGACCGTTACACAGTCACAGAGTTTCTCAGGAACATCCAGCAACAGCTTGTTATAAAACTTGTCCCCGTTATTCTTACGCTTATCGTCAGACTGAGAAGCTTCTATAGGTTTGTTTTGCTTAGTCCAATAGAAATAGAACGTCTCCGGCTCCTCGTCCTCCGACGGAAAATCAAAATACTGTATGATGCTGTCTTTCGTGTCTTTTTTTTCGCTGGACCTGCTCTCCCCCTGCGCGCCGAAAAGCGACGCCAGCATGAGCACAGCGCCCATCAGCGCCAACAAACGCCTTGCCCTCTTCACGCCGATACACCCCCTCATGCGTCAAATGTGATCTTGAGCGATGTCAGGCCGATCACGACGATGTCGCCCGAACGCAGCGGCTGTATGCCGGTCAGGCGCTCTCCGTTCACGCGCGTGCCGTTGGAGGAATTCAGGTCCGCGATGTACAGCCCGTCCGTCTCCCGTGTGATGCGCAGGTGGTTGCTCGACACGAACTGGTCGTCGATCACCAGGTCGTTCGGCAGCACGCGGCCTATGCCGACCGCCTTGTCGAGATACAGCGTATGCTCCATGTTCACGCCTGCGGCGTCGCGCCTTTCGGTGATGTGCAGCGGAAGGCCCGTGTTCTCCTCGGCAAACCGCACGGTGCCCGTCTGTGTGACGCTGCCGGCCCCAGGCGCGGTCATGCGCACGGTGCC
The DNA here is from genome assembly GCA_015056395.1 of Clostridiales bacterium. Taxonomy (GTDB): domain Bacteria; phylum Bacillota; class Clostridia; order Christensenellales; family Aristaeellaceae; genus Faecivicinus. Next base: position 145 of record SVGK01000147.1, on the reverse strand, counting down.
CTGCGCGGCAGGCCCGGCCGCAGGCGCGCTCTGCGCCATATCCATGTTCGAAAGCGCGCTGTATACGCGCGGGCTGCCCGCCCGCGTCGGCCGCGCTTCAGCGGGCGCCGCTTGCCGCGCGGCCGGCGCTGGCGCAGGTGTGTAT
>SVGK01000146.1 GCA_015056395.1 Clostridiales bacterium | reverse complement strand
CTGGCGATGTTGTAGGCATCGTCCGTCGAGGGCGATGTGAATATGTCGCCCACGATCGTGCCGTCCAGAAAGCCCGGCCCTATGATGCCGCAGAACGCGGGATAGTGGCCCGAACCGCCGCCGTTCATCACGGCGACCTTCCCCTTGGGCGTCTCGCGCGCGGACACGACGCCGCCCGGCGCGAGCATCACATAGTCGCCGAAAGCCTTCGTGTAGCCCTTGAGCATCTCGTCCCTGAACCGTCTCGGATCGTTGAAAAGCATGTCTGTCCCTCCATCCGTTTTTCTTTAGTTTAACATGATACGCCGCAGATTTCAAGCACAATGTTTTCTTCATTTCACCTGTGTTGACAACGTCCTTTGCTTCCTTTATAATATCAGCGAACTTTGTTGAAATGAGGTGAAATGATATGAACAACCAGTCTGAGAGCCGCAAGAGCGCCTTCATGTCCCACATGACGGAGCGCGCCGGCGCGAGGGAACTGAGCGATTCCCGCTATAACATGGTCATAGGCCTGATGCTGGTGTGGGGATTCGGCCTGAACGCGCTGATGATACGCTTCCTTGGATTCAGCATAATCGATTTCGTCTACAGGAACGCGGAACACTACACCGCCATCGTCGTGGGCTTCCTGGTGGCATATTTCGCGCTGTGCTTCGGCGGCAGCGCGCTGCTGCGCAGCGAGAACCCTGCTGTCTGCTTCTTGGGCTACAACATGATCGCGGTGCCCATAGGCATACTGCTCACGATCTCGGTGATCTCCGTGGGCGACTTTTCCATCGTCTACCGCGCCGCGCTGTACACCGCCATCATCACGCTGATCATGCTGATCGTATCGACCGCCGTGCCGCACCTGTTCCAGAACATAGGCGGCGGGCTGGGCGTGGCGCTGCTGGCGACGATAGTGGTGGAGCTGGCGGCGACGTTCATATTCCACGCCGACCTTGTGATCGTGGACTACATAGTGATAGGCATCATGTCGCTGTACGTGGGCTTCGACTGGGCGCGCGCCAACCAGGTGCAGCGCACCACCACGAACGCCATCGCGGCGGCTTCGGCGCTTTATCTGGACATCGTCAACATCTTCATCCGCATACTGAGCATACTTTCAAAGAGCAAGAGCCGCGACTGACGGCCACAGGAACACGAATGAAGTCAAAACTGATCGTAATCGAAGGAACCAATGCCTCCGGAAAGAGCGGCCTGGGCGCGTCCCTGGCCGCCCATTACAGCGGCGAGGTCATCTCCGCGGATTCCCGACAGGTGTTCAGGGGGCTGGACCTGGGCTCCGGCAAGATCACGCGCGAGGAGATGCACGGCGTGCCGCATCACCTCCTGGACGTAGTCGAGCCGAACTGCTTCTTCTCCATGCACGACTTCCAGCGCATGGCCTATGAAGCCATAGACGACTGCCTCGCGCGCAAAAAGCTGCCCTTCCTCGTGGGCGGCACGGGCCTCTACGTGGCGTCCGTCACGGAAGGCTATGTCATGAGCGAGGTCGAGCCGGACCTGGCCTACCGCGCGGAGCTCGAGACATATGCGACGCCCGCGCCCTGGGAGATGCTCCGCCGCCTCGAACCTGACAGCGACATCGACCCGAACAACCGCAACCGCGTAATGCGCCGGCTCGAAAAGCTGCACGACGGCGACACGGGACATGCGCCCAATCAGCCGCGCTACGATTGTCTCAAGCTGGGCGTCACCTGGGAGCGGCAGGAGCTCAGGCGCCGCATAGACGAACGCCTCGAGCGCCGCATGCGCCAGGGCATGGTCGACGAGGTGCGCCGCCTGATGGACGAGGGCGCGACCACGGAGTTTTTGATGAAGCTTGGCCTCGAGTACCGCTTCATAACAAGGTACCTGACGGGCGACATCTCCTCGGAGGAGGAGATGACCGCGCTGCTGGCCACGGCCATAAAGCAGTTCGCAAAGCGACAGATGGTCTGGTTCAGGCGCGACAAGGACATCTGCTGGCTGGACATGGCGGCGGATCCCTTCGCGCAGGCCACGCGGCTGATCGACGATTTCCTCGGCATCGAATAACGTACAAAAGGGGTCCTGCGGGATGCAGTACGCAGTGCTGTTCGTATTCCATTTCGTCTCCTTCATCATGACCGGCGCCTCGACGTTCCTGTCCAAGTATTACGGGGACATCGGCATGTCGCCCGGACAGATCGGCCTTCTGACCAGCGTCCCCACGCTGGTCTCGCTTGCGTTCATGCCCCTGATCGGCACGTGGACGGACCGCGTGGCGCACAAGAAATACCTGCTGGCCGCGCTGATGGCGTGCATGGCGGCCATGTGCTTCGCGGTCGGCCGGTTCCGGACCTTCTTCCCGCTGATATTCCTGGTGTGCGTCTACCAGGTCTTCTCCATGTCGTCGCGTCCCATCAGCAACACGATATCGCTTGAGTATACCGACCGTATCCACCGCCCGTACGGGCCCGTGCGCCTGCTGGGCACGGTGGGCTATCAGGTCGGCGCGCTGCTGGTCGGCTGGCTTTTGCGCGACAGTCTGAAGGGGCTCTACCCCTTCATGGGCTGGTCCGTCGTGGCGGCGCTCGCGGTCGCATTCTTCCTGCCCAACATCGAAGGGCATCAACACGCAAGCAAGCAAAAGGTCCCCATGCGGCGCCTGTTCGCCGACAGGCATATCGCGACGCTGTATGTGCTCATATTCCTCGCGTCCATCACGACGCAGTTCTACATGGCCTTCTATTCGAAGTACATGGGCGACATAGGCTTTACGAACAGTCAGATCTCCGTGATCACACTGTTCTCCGTCATGGCGGAGCTGCCGTTTTTGATGTTTGCGGACAGGATCGCGCCCAAGCTCACGGTGTGGCAGTGGCTGCTGGTGGGCTATGTGTGCAACGGTATACGCTGGCTGGGGCTCGCGTTCGCGCGCAGCATGTGGCTCATCGTGCTGTTCCAGATTCCCGGCGTGACCGTGCTGGCGTGCTTCGAGTTCTTCACCGCGCTCTATCTGAACCACCGCGCCGCGCCGGAACAGTCGGGCCTCGCGCAGATGATGCTGTCGCTGACCATATTCGGCGCGGGCAACATCGTGGGCTCCATGATCGGCGGACAGATCGCCGAATTCGTCCCGACCGGCACGATATTCGCGTTCAACGGCGTGATGCTGCTGGTGCTCGCGGCGGCGCAGCTGCCCGTCACGATCAGGATGATGCGCGAGGAGCGCGCCGAGGGGAGGTCATACCTCTGAAGGACTATCTTATCGTCGAACGAAGCGCGCTGCCGGACTACTTCTCCAAGGTCATAGAGGCGCGCAAGCTGCTGGAAAGCGGCGCCTGCACGCAGGTGAGCGACGCCGTGCGCGCCGTGGGCATATCCCGCAGCACCTTCTACAAATATCGCGACAGCATATTGGAGCCGAAGCAGCTGGACCTGGGCCAGCTCGCCACCGTCATGCTGACGCTGACCGACCGCGCGGGCCTGCTCTCCCAGGTGCTGAGCGCCGTATCGCGGCAGAACGCGAACGTGCTGACCATCACGCAGAGCCTGCCCGTGCACGGCCGCGCCACGATCATGATGACGCTCGACCTTTCGAAGCTTAAAGGCAGCGTCGAGCTGTTGATCGAGGCCCTGAAGGCGATACACGGCGCGGAAAGGGTGCGGCTGCTGGCGCTGGAGTGACGCGCCGCGCGCTCCCCTGCCCTTCAACCATCATTTAACAGGAAAACACGTGCGCATGCCCTTGAAAAACGCTCATCGACGGCTTATAATAGTAAGTGAAAACTAACCACGTGGACCTGCCCTGAAAAGGGCTTTCATTTTGCCACATAGTTAGAACATTCTAATATCGAGGCTGCCTATGTTCTGGGATACTGTCGCGGGCGTGTACGACGTATTCGTACACGTCATCAACCGAAGGGCGCACAAGGCGCTTTGTCATATCGTCTCCGACCTGTTCACGCCATCCGACCGCGTGCTCGAATGCGCCTGCGGCACAGGGCTTCTGACAAAGGTCATCGCACAGAGGTGCCGCCATTTGACGGCCACGGACTACTCCGCGGCGATGCTCAAGCGCGCCGAAAGGAATTGCGCCGCCTTCTCGAACATCGCGTTCCGACAGGCGGACATAAGCGCGCTCGAGTTCCCGGACGGCGCGTTCGACAAGGTCGTGGCCGGCAACGTACTGCATCTGCTCGACGCGCCCCTGCGCGCGCTTTCCGAGCTGGACCGCGTGCTGAAGCCGGGCGGCACGCTGATCATACCGACCTATATGAACAAAAGCGACAAGGGGACGAACAGCGCTTTCTCCCGCGCCGTGGGCAAGGCCGGCGCGGATTTCAAGCGGCAGTTCACGGTGGAGAGCTACAGGCAGTTCTTTCTTGACGCCGGCTATGGCGACGTGCGCATAGAGCTTGCGCGGGGACGCATACCCTGCGCCGTGGCGGTCATGACGAAAAAGGATACCTGGAGGCGACAGACATGAGGATGGAAGCCGTATGGGGCATGCTGATCCCCTTCATAGGCACGAGCCTCGGCGCGGGCATGGTGTTCGTGCTGAAGCGGAACATATCGGAGGCGCTGCGCAAGCTGCTGACGGGGTTCGCCGCGGGCGTGATGGTCGCGGCCTCGTTCTGGAGCCTGCTGGAGCCGGCGCTGGAGAGCAGCGCGGCGCTGGGGAAGCTCTCCTTCATGCCCGCCGCGGTGGGCTTCCTGATCGGCGTGGGCTTCCTGCTGCTGCTGGACGTGGTGACGCCCCACATGCACTTCAACAACGAAGACGAAGGCCCACGGAGCGGGCTCAAGCGCACGACCAAGCTGATACTGGCCGTGACGCTGCACAACGTGCCGGAGGGCATGGCGGTGGGCGTGGTGTACGCGGGCTGGCTCACGGGCAACGCGGGCATCAGCGCCACCGGCGCGCTCGCACTTGCGCTGGGCATCGCGATACAGAACTTTCCCGAGGGCGCCATCGTCTCCATGCCGCTCATGGCCGAGGGCATGCCGCGCGCGAAGACGTTCGTCTACGGCGTGCTGTCCGGCATCGTCGAGCCCATCGCCGCGCTGGTCACGATACTGGCCGCGGGCATCGTCGTGCCGGTCATGCCGTATTTCCTGGCATTCGCGGCCGGCGCGATGATGTACGTCGTGGTGGAGGAGCTGATCCCGGAGATGTCCGAGGGGAAGCATTCGAACCTTGCGACCGTCGTGTTCTCGCTGGGCTTCGTATTGATGATGGTGCTGGACGTCGCGCTGGGCTGAACGGGCCCCGCGCGGATCATTCAACGGGAGGGGATGCCATATGTCAAGAAAGGATTCACAGTTCCAAAAGAAGGTCATGAGCCTGACCTATCGCGGCAAGGAGATCTTCAAGCCCCTGGACACGGGGCGCATAGACGAGCGCGTGTCCTGCATACGCGAGTGGATCGCCAACATATTCTTCTATACGAAGGGCGGCACGACCGTCATGATCGACGCCGGCTATAACTACCCGCGCCTTGCGGAAAAGATGGAATGGCTGGACATCGATCCGGCCTCCATACGGCACATACTCCTGACCCATCAGGACACCGACCACGTCGGCGCCGTGGAGCGCGACAGCGACGGGCTGTTCCGCGACGCCACACTGTATCTGAGCGATGTCGAGAACCGCTACATGACCGGCGAGGTGCGCCGCAGGGTGATGTTCCACCTCTACAAGCTGCCCATGGTCATATCCGACAATCCGCGCGTACTGTTGAAAGACGGACAGGTGCTGGACATAGGCGGCATCAGCATCGAATGCATGCTCGTGCCGGGACATACGTGGGGCCACATGGTCTATCTGATCGACGACGCGTATCTCTTCACCGGCGACACCATCTGGTTCGGCGCGGACGGCGGCTACAGCTTCATCAACGGCCTGGCCGAGGACAACGAGCTGGCCAAGCGCTCGCTGGCCGCGTTGGAGGAGAGGCTGCGCGCGCGGAAGCTGCGTCCAAAGATCATCACGGGGCACACCGGCTGGACGGACGACCTGGACTTCGCCTTTGCCCACAGGGATAAGGTCTGCAACGGCTGGAAAAAGCAAAAGCCGCACGACCCGAAGGCGCCCTACGACGGCTACGACGAGTCGGAGGACACGCGGGAGCGCGCGCGCACCGTGCCGCTGGCCAAGCAGGACGACACGCTGTTCCGAAAAGCGTCCGGAAGATGAACATGTCATCAGGGTATATTCAAAGGGCAGTGCAGCGAAAAAGCTGCACTGCCCTTCATGGCGTCCCCGGCGCGATTCGAACGCGCGGCCTTTCGCTTAGGAGGCGAATAGGTCACACTTCTACAGCACATCATTTTTAATAGGTAGACTAACAAGCAAAATTCAATGATTCTGAGATGATTTTTTGTGAGCAGGTTTTCAAGTTACGGTACATGGTCGCCCTTGCGCCTTGGGAGTGCTTGAGCCGTCTATGGTCGCCTATGCGCCTTGGGGAGCGCCTGAGGCGTACATGGTCGCCTGTGCGTCTCGGGAACGCCTGAAGCGTACATGGAACAGTCTCAATCTGTGCATAAAACCAGCATACAACCTCATGCATATTTTATGCATATTCGCCCTACAGACTCATGTGTACGATATAAACAATCACGAACGTCTGAATTTGACACGTACCCTTACATCTATTCGCAAAAGGATTCTTTTGCGAATAGATACGCTTTGTTCGACTTCAATACGCCTGTTTCTAAGCTAAAACGCCTTGGATTTAACCTTAATTTAATTGTATAACGCTATGCATAACAAAAGAACGCCTGTGCGTCTCGGGGAGGCTTGAGCCGTACATGGTCGCCCTTGCGCCTCGGGAGCGCCTGAGGCGTCTATGGTCACCCTTGCGCCTCGGGAACGCTTGAGGCGTACATGGTC
>SVGK01000145.1 GCA_015056395.1 Clostridiales bacterium | reverse complement strand
GGCGGTTCGCTGGCAAAGAGCATCAAGAAGCATTCTGGCCACACGGTGCTGGGCTTCGACATAGACCCGGACGTCATGACAGCCGCCATGATGTCCGGCGCGATCGACGAGGCGCTGCACGAGGAGGACATACCCTCCTGCCGCGTGGTGCTGGTCGCGCTTTATCCCTCGCTGTGCGTGGACTACATCTCCCGCCACGCGGACATCTTCGCGCCCGGCGCGCTGGTGATCGACTGCGCGGGCGTCAAGCGCGCCGTGATGGGGCCCCTGGCGGACATCACTTCGGGAAGAGAATGGATATACATGGGCGGTCACCCGATGGCCGGGCGCGAATTCCCCGGCTTCCGCCACGCGCAGTCCACGATGTTCGAGCGCGCATCCATGATACTCTGTCCGCCAAAGGACATCGATCTCGAGGTGCTCGAGTCGACAAAGATGTTCTTCCTTTCGATAGGCTTCAAGTCCGTGCGCATCACAACAGCCGAAGAGCATGACGACATGATCTCCTATACATCGCAGCTTGCACACATCGTCTCGGGGGCCTATGTCAAAAACCCTCTCTCGGGCGAACACAAGGGCTTCTCGGGAGGCTCGTTCCTGGACATGACGCGCGTCGCGCGTCTGAACGAAAACATGTGGACGGAGCTTTTTATGGACAATGCGGACCTGCTCGTGCCGCAGGTGGACGACCTGATCATGCGGCTGACGCAATACCGCGACGCGCTGGAGAGGCGCGACGACGAAGCGCTCAGGGCCCTTCTGAAGGAAGGCCGCCTGATGAAGGAAGCGCTGGACGACTGAGGAGGACGACATGACGAACGTACATATAGACACATCGCACCCCTATGACGTTCTGATAGGCCCGGGCCTGCTGGATGAGGCCGGCGCGCTGATGAAACAAGCCGTGGGCCTGTGCACCGCCGCCATCGTCACGGACAGCACCGTGGACAGGCTCTACGGCGACCGCCTCGAGTCGAGCCTGCGCGCGGCCGGGTATGAGACCGTCAGGACGTATTTCCCCGCCGGCGAGCAGCACAAGAGGCTTGGCACGTTGGAAGCGATACTGGAGTTCTTGGCGGAGCGCCATCTGACGCGCACGGACGTGATCGTGGCATTGGGCGGCGGCGTGCCGGGCGACGTGGCCGGCTTTGCCGCGGCCGTATATGCGCGGGGGATACGCTTCGTGCAGGTCCCCACGACGCTGCTGGCCGCCGTGGATTCGTCCGTGGGCGGCAAGACCGCCGTGGATCTGGCCGCAGGCAAGAACCTCGCGGGCGCGTTCCACCAGCCGTCGCTCGTCATCACGGATACGGACATCATGCGCGATCTCCCGGAAGCGCTGCTTGCCGACGGCGCCGCTGAGATCATCAAATACGGCGTGCTGTCCGACCCTGAGATGTTCGAATGGATGCGCAACGAGGGCTGGAAGACGAAGCTTGACGAGATCATATCGCGCAGCGTGCAGATCAAGCGCGACTTCGTAAACCGGGACGAATTCGACACGGGGCTGCGCCAGCAGCTGAACCTCGGCCATACCTTCGGACACGCCATAGAAAAGTGCTCGGGATTCAGGCTGAGCCACGGACAGTCGGTGGCGATCGGCACGGCCATCGCCGCGGGCGCTGCGGGGCTTGAGGAGATGGTCGGCGCGATACTGGATGCCAACCGCGCGTGCGGGCTGCCTGTCGACGTCCCCTATGACGCTACCACGCTGGCCGCAAGCGCCATGAACGACAAGAAGCGCAAGGGCGCGTCCATCACGCTGGTGCTGCCGGAGCGCATAGGCCTCTGTCGCCTTGAGACGATCGACATATCCCTGCTCGAGGACGCGTTCACGCGCGGCATCGCCATGGTGGAGGCGGCGCGATGATCGCCGTGATCAGGCCGCACAGGCTTCAGGGAAGCGTCGACGTCCCCGCATCGAAGTCATACGCCCACAGGATGCTGATCGCGGCCGCGCTGTCCGACCGGCCGACGGACATCGCCTGCAACGCGCTGAACGCGGACATATCCGCGACCATAGACTGCCTCAGGGCGCTCGGCGCGCACATAGACCTGTCGGACGGAAGCATACGCGTGGGACCGGTGGCAAAGGGCCGGGTCGAAGACGCATACCTGGACTGCAACGAGAGCGGCTCAACGCTGCGCTTCATGCTCCCCGTCGCAGCCGCGCTGGGTCGGCCGTGCCGCTTCGACGGCAGGGGCCGCCTGCCCGAACGTCCCAACGACGTCCTGACGGACGCCATGCAGGACCACGGAATGGAACTGGACAGGAGCCTTCTGCCGATCGCCATGCGCGGAAAGCTGCGCGGCGGCAGATACGCGCTGCGCGGGGACGTCAGCTCGCAGTACATCACGGGGCTTCTGTTCGCGCTGCCGCTGTGCGCGGAAGACAGCGCGATAGAGCTCACGACGCCCCTCGAGTCGAGCGCGTATGTCGACATGACCACGGATACGCTCGACGCGTTCGGCATCAGGGTCTCCGGGACGGAAGGAGGCTGGCGCATACCCGGCCTGCAGCGCTACATGAGCCCAGGAAGTATAGCCGTCGAAGGCGACTGGTCCTCCGCCGCATTCTGGCTGGCCGCCAACGCGCTCGGGCATCGCATCGACGTGCGGGGACTCAACGCCGACTCGCGCCAGGGCGACAGGGCGATCAGTCGACTGCTTCGTCATTTGGGCGGCACGATAGACCTGCGCGAGACGCCCGACCTGGCGCCCATACTTGCCGTCGCGGCGTCGCTGCACGGTGGGACCACGCGGTTCACCGGCGGGGCGCGTCTGAGGCTCAAGGAAAGCGACAGGCTGAAGGCGACCGCCGATCTCATCGCCGCGCTGGGCGGAAGATGCGACGAAGGCCCGGACGGGCTGACCGTATACGGCGTTGAGCAGCTGAAGGGCGGCGCAGTGCAAGGACAGAACGATCACAGGATCGTCATGGCCGCGGCCATCGCCGCGACGCGCGCCGCCGGAGAAGTCGTCATCACCGACGCGCAGGCCGTGTCGAAATCATATCCCGGATTCTTCGATGATTACAGACGCCTGGGAGGTGACATCCGTGTCGAACAGGATCGGTGAGCGCTATTCCGTGCTGGTATTCGGACAGTCCCACGCGCCATCCATAGGCTGTGTGATCGAAGGGCTTCCCGCGGGCTTCAAGCCGGACATGGACCGGGTGCTTTCGTTCATGGCGCGCCGCGCCCCAAACGGAGGCGCGCTTTCGACGGCCAGGAAGGAAGCGGACATACCCGAGATACTCTCGGGGCTCAACGAACGCGGCGAGACCTGCGGCGCGCCTCTCTGCATGAGGATCGTAAACGGCGACCACCGTTCAAAGGATTACGACGCGCTCAGGGACGTGCCGCGCCCGGGGCACGCGGACTACACGGCGCATGTCAAGTACCGCGGCGCGAACGACATACGCGGCGGCGGGCAGTTCTCCGGAAGGCTCACCGCGCCGCTCTGCTTCGCGGGCGCGCTCGCGATGCAGCTTCTTGCGCCCATGGGCATACGCGTCGCCGCGCGCGTCAGGTCGATCGCGGGCATAGAGGATGCGCCCATGGACATGCTCCGCCCGGATCTGGACGCGATATCATCGGACGACCTTCCCGTGACGGACGCAGAGCGCGGAAGGGATATGCGCGCCGCGATCGCCGAAGCGCGCGCGGAGGGCGATTCGGTCGGCGGCGTCATAGAATGCTTCGCCACTGGCGTACCGGCCGGGCTGGGCGAGCCGATGTTCGGCGGCGTGGAGAACAAACTGGCTGGCGCGCTGTTCGGCATACCCGCCGTGCGCGGCGTGGAGTTCGGGCTCGGCTTCGCCGCGGCCGGGCTGCGCGGCAGCCGGCACAACGACGGATTCGCCGTATCGGAAGACAAAGGGATCACCGCGCTTTCCAACAACCACGGCGGCATACTGGGCGGCATCACTTCGGGCATGCCTTTGGTCGTGCGCGCCGCGTTCAAGCCGACGCCCTCGATAGGCCTGCCGCAGCGCTCCGTGTCCCTTTCACGCGGCACGGATGAGACGCTGTCGGTCGCGGGACGGCACGATCCGTGCATCGTGCCGCGCGCCGTGCCCGTCGTCGAAGCGGTCGCCGCCATCGTGATATATGACCTCATACTGACCGAAGGGAGTGGAACGTCTTGGAGCTGAACGAGATACGCGCCCACATCGACCGCATCGACAGCGAGCTCTCCGGGCTCTTCGTCGAGCGCATGCAGACCGTGGCCGAAGTCGCCATGTCGAAGCGACAGACGGGCAAGGCCATACGCGACCACGCGCGGGAGCGCGCCGTGATCAACCACGTCACGGAACAGGCGGGCGACGCCTATGCGCCCTATATCAAAAGCCTCTACAAGCTGATATTCGAGCTGAGCTGCAACTACGAGTCGGCGCTGATGGAGCAAGGCAGCGCGCTGGCCGGGAAGCTGTCGGCGGCCTGCGCGGCGTACGCTGACAAGAAGTTCCCCGGCCGCGCGCTCGTGGGCTGCCAGGGCATAGAAGGCGCCTACCAGCAGCAGGCCTGTGAAAGGATATTCGAATATCCGGACATACTCTACTTCAACAGCTTCGACGGCGTGTTCAACGCGGTCGAGCAGGGTATGTGCGAATACGGCGTGCTGCCCATAGAGAACAGCACGGCAGGCTCCGTGACGCAGGTCTACGACCTGATGGAGAAGCATTCATTCTACATCGTCGCCGCCAGAAAGCTGCGCATCGACCACAAGCTGCTGCGCCGCCCCGGCGCGCAGGGGCCCATACGTGAGGTCGTTTCGCACGAACAGGCGCTGCGCCAGTGCAGCGCATACTTCGAACGGGACCCGCAGCTGAAGCCCGTGCCCATGGCCAACACGGCCATTGCGGCCGAATACGCGGCGACGTGCGGCAGGGACGATGTCGCTGTGATCGCCTCGCGCGCTTGCGCGGAGCTGTACGGTCTCGAGGTCGTGGAAGATACCGTGGCCAACACGCCGGGCAACTATACGCGGTTCATTTGCATATCCCGCAAGTGCGAGATCTATCCCGGCGCGCGCAAGATCTCGATCATGTTGAACCTCGCCCATGAGGCGGGCAGCCTGAACGCGGTGCTCTCGCGGTTCGCCATCGCGGGCATCAACCTGTGCAAGCTGGAGAGCCGCCCCATGCCGGGGCTGGACGGCGAGTACCGCTTCTTCTTCGACCTTGAGGCGGATCCGCACGACCCCGAGGTGATAAAGCTCCTGAGCGAACTCGAGCACAGGACCGAACGCTTCGTGTTCCTGGGCGCCTACAACGAACGATGACGGAGGCCGATGTATGGAATACGGACTGATCGGCGAAAAGCTCGGGCACAGCTATTCCCCGGAGATACACGCCCATCTGGGCGATTATGACTATATACTCAGGGAGATCGCGCGCGGGGATCTGGGCGATTTCCTTCATGGCGGGGATTTCAGGGGCTTCAACGTCACGATACCCTACAAGCGCGACGTGCTCCCCTATCTCGATGAGATCAGCGATGTCGCGCGGGAGATAGGCTGCGTCAACACGGTCGTCAAGCGCGCAGACGGCTCTCTCTATGGACACAATACCGATATCGGCGGTTTCATCGCGATGTTGAGGCGCGCGGGCATAGACCCGAAGGGGCGCAAGGCCGCCGTGCTGGGCAGCGGCGGCACGAGCCTTACGGCGCGCACCGCGCTCAAGCGCATGGGCGCAGGAGAGATCATCACGGTATCGCGCTCCGGGCCCATAGATTACGACGCGTTCGCAAGGAATCACACTGACACGGAGATACTCGTGAACACGACGCCGGTCGGCATGTACCCGAACAACGGGGCGTCGCCCGTATCGCTTGCGCCCTTTGCCGCGCTGATCGGCGTGGTCGACGTGGTGTACAACCCATGGCGCACGGCCCTCATGCTCGACGCGGAAGCGCGCGGGATACCGCACACCTCCGGCCTGCCCATGCTCGTGGCGCAGGCGCGCGAGGCGGCCGAGCTCTTCACAGGGAGACCCATCGATCCGTCCGTCGACGAGGGCATACTCGCGGCATTGAGGGCAAAAATGCTGAACCTCATACTGATCGGCATGCCCGGCTGCGGGAAGACGACCATGGGCACGCTGCTGTCCGACATCATGGACAGGCCGCTTCTGGACAGCGACGAGGAGGTCGTAAGGTGCGCGGGCATGAGCATACCTGAGCTGTTCGCCACGCGCGGCGAGCAGGGCTTCAGGGACATGGAGTCAGAGATACTGGCCGATATGGGCAAGCGCTCCGGCGTCATCATCGCCACGGGCGGCGGCGCGATACTGCGCGACGAGAACGTGCGGGCGCTCAGGCAGAACGGCCTGCTCTGCCTGATCACGCGCGACATACACATGCTCCCGCGCGACGGGAGGCCTCTGTCGAGCTCCGAGGGCGCGGTCGTGAAGCTCTGGAACGCGCGCAGGGAAAAGTACTTCGCGGCGGCGGATTACGTCGTCGACAACGGCGCATCGCCTGAAGATGCGGTCAGGCTCATCAAGGAGGGATTCCATGAAGCTGCTGGTCATTAACGGGCCCAACCTGAACATGCTGGGCATACGCGAAAAGCACCTCTACGGCGCGCAGGACTACGCGGCGCTGTGCGATTTCATACGCGCGCAGGCGCAAAGGCTCGGCGTGGAGGTCGAGGTCTTCCAGTCGAACCACGAGGGCGCGATCGTGGACAGGATACAGGAGGCTTATCAAAAGGTCGACGGCATCGTCATAAACCCGGCGGCGTATACGCACACCTCCGTCGCGATACTCGACGCGCTCAAGGCGGTGAGCATACCCGCATGCGAGGTGCACCTGACAGATGTCAACGCGCGGGAGGATTTCCGCAAGATCTCCTACGCGCGCCTGGCGTGCGACAGAACGTTCGCCGGATATGGGTTCGA
>SVGK01000144.1 GCA_015056395.1 Clostridiales bacterium | reverse complement strand
CGTCGTAACGCCGGAAGGCGCAACATATCCGATCGATGTCAAAGGCGTAATAACAGAATACGAGCCGCCGACAGAGCCCGTCGAAGTACCCGTCAAATTCAGCCTGGCTAAGGGCGAAGGGCTTGAAAAGCTGTTCACGGAATCGCGGGAAAAGGTCACGGAGAAGCCGTTCGAATACGGGATACTGGCGGCGATTACAGAATCACAGACTGAAAAAGTACTGGACGCGGCGGATGCGATACGCGCATACAATGAGGCGTGCGAATCGGGAAAAGGCGCAGCAGAAGCGAGCAGCCTGCTTCCTGATTTCGGCAACTTCTGGTATGACGCGCAGGAGGGCGCAAAGTATATATCGACCGGATTGCAGATGCTGCAGGATGGAACGCTTTCTCCCGAGGACGCGGAAGGCCTGTTCAACTATATCGACGCGCTGAATACGATCGGCGAATACGCTCCCGGCGTGCTGGAACCGCTGCTGGAAGCCTTCAGCGGGATGGACACGGCGGGCACGGCCTTTGAGGATATTGCGGACGTACAAGGTCTGGCAGACACGCTTGCGGGTGGCCTGGATGCCATATCGACGCAATTTCCGGAACTCGGCGCAAGCATGATACAGGGCACGGCAAAGGGCGCAGAAGGCGCCGCCGGCGAACTCGCGAGCGCGATGAGCAGCGCAGGCGACGAAGGCTTTGACGCGCTGGCGCGCAATATCGGGTACGGCTCCCCCGCCGAACGATTCATGCCTCTGGGCGAGAGCATCGACCAGGGCGTGGCCGAGGGTGTCGAGGGCGCGACCGGCACGTTGGAAGGTGCGGCAGGCAGCGCCGGAGGCGCGACAATACAGGGCTTTAAGCAGCATGTCTCCAAGGCGCAGCCCGTAGGCAGAAACTTCTCATATGGGCTTGCGAACGGCATACGCGCCGGCAAAAGCCAGGTCATCTCCGCTGCGGCCGAAGTGGCAAAGGCTGCGCTGAAAGCGGCGCAGGACGAATTGAAAATAAGTTCGCCGTCAAAGGCCACCGAAGAAATGGGCCGGTTCATGGACATGGGCTATGTGCGCGGCCTTGAGGATGGCGCTCCCATGGTCACGGACGCCATGAGGGACGTGCTTCGCCTGGAGGCGCCCGCAGGCGCGGCGTACAGGAGCAGCGGCGCGGAGTATTCCGATATGAGCGCTCGCAGTGCGGGCTTTGACTACGACAGGCTGGAGACCATCGTGCGCGGGCTGAATCTCGTCATGGTAGCCAACGAGAAGGTCATTGCACAGGTCACGGCGCGGCAGAACAAGATACAGAGCGACAACGAGGCCAAGCGTATGGCGCTGGCGACGGGAAGACGATAACCAAAGCGCGGGCCGTTTCGTATGGCTCGCGCTTTTGAGTGATGGTTTCAGTCGATCTGGGCGATCAGGGCCTGCTGCAGCACCGACGAAAAGTTGATGTGGCGCTTCTCTGCTTCGATGTTCAGCCATTCGGGTATCGTGAGCGTCTTTTTGACCGACTTTGTGCTGCGGCGGTAGGTCACGGGGTCTGTGGCGATGATCGTTGTGAATCCGTCTTCGGGATGAACGGAGTCAACAGCACTGGGCGCAGGCGCTTCGACGCCCTGCTCGTACAGGGCATTCAGGTAGAGACCTAACGCTTCAGAACCGTTCATGACGACCTCGGCAAGAGTATCGCCGTCACTGAAGCAGCCTTCGAGGTCCGGAAATTCTATCCAGTATCCTCCTCCCTTCTCCGCGTGAATGATGGCAGGGTACGCGGTCCTCATGGTGATTTCTCCCTTCTGTGGGTTGCGGGGAATTGGGGCTCATTTTCTGAGCCCGCGACCTTTGCAAGTTTGTGGTACAGGCCAGTTGGCAGATCCTTGCCCGAGTGTACGGGAACGGAAATCGCCTTTCCGTCCTTGACGAGGATGTGATGGCTGCCTTCCACTCTGTCGAGCCTCCATCCGTTTGCTATGGCCCGATCCACAAACTGCTTCCCTGTCAGCGGCATAGGCTGTGCACCTCCTATCTCCGTTGACTGAAATCATTATAACACGTATAACACGTATTGTCAAGTGAAGATTTGAACCGGGGTGATGCTTTTGTCAAGGGCAAACAAGGCGTGGTTTTCGTTCAGGGGCATTGAAAGCACCGACGTCGACGCATGGCTCGTCTCCGCGCCTGTGTTCGCGCAGGGTGCATGGCGCGGAGACAGCAAAACCGTCATAGGCCGGGACGGAGACGTGTTTGTTTCGGACGGCTGCTATGACACCAGCGAGATCAAGGTCAAATTGCGGTTCAGGATGAGCCGTCTTGACGACGTGATGGCATGGCTGACCGGCAGCGGATGGCTCGTGTTCGCGTGGGCAAGGAACAGGGCGTACAGGGCGCGCGTGGAGAAAAAGCTCGACTACAAGTACGGTGTGCCGGGCCTGAATCCAATCATGCAGGTGGAAGTGACGTTTTTGTGCCAGCCGTTCAGGTACCAGTGGCCGGAGCCAAAGGCGTTTGAGATCACGGCAAGTGGGACGGAGTTCATCAATCCGGGGACGGCACCAAGCCTGCCGAGAGTCAAGATCACGGGGAGCGGCGATTTCACTGTGACCATATCAGGGCAGGAGCTTGCATTCAGCAATGTGACGGGCAGTGGTATCATCGTGGACAGCTACAGCATGGACGCGCTGAGCTATGACGGCACGGAGGGCGCAAACGGCAAGATGTCCGGCACGCCATGGACCATCGCGCCGGGAAAGAGCACGGTCGCGTGGACCGCTGAAAGCGGCAGCTCGGTGACGAAAATCGAGATACTGCCGAGATGGAGGTACTACTGATGACGGGTGTGCCGATATATGCGCAGGACTGCACGGATTTCTCGACGAACGGGCTGGGGCTGGTGTTTCCTACCGAATGCACGGTCAGCGAGACGATCAACGCGGAATATGAACTACACATGGTGCTGCCGATCAGTGACGACGGCAAATGGCAGAGAGTCGTGAACGGGTGCTACGTGAAGGCGTTGTGTCCTGTGCGCGAGGTGCCGGACGCGGACGTGGATCTGGAGCCGGGAGAGACGGCGACGCAGGACGTTTACGCCGTCTCGGGCGTGGCGCTTGCGCCGCTTTACAGGGGCATGTCGACGTCGGGCGTCATTATGAACCGGCTGGCACGCGGCACGGAGGTCGTCGAGCTGGACGCGGTAAACGCGACGTGGAAGCGCGTGAGCGTGGTCAATGGCGGTGAGACGGGCTATATGCTGGCATCACAGCTTGCCATGTCACGAACGGTAACGATAGACACGGACGGCGGTACGGCGGTGAACATATCGAAGCCGAGGCCGCAGCTGTTTCGCGTGTACTCTACCAGCGTTGACGTGGATCAGGGCGAAGTGACGTATGAGGCCATGCACATATTTTACGATCTGCGCGGGAACATCATCGCAGATGAGTTTGAAGTGTCGGAGGAGAGCGCCGCAACGGTGGCGGACAAGTGCTTCGGCAAGCTTTTGAACGCGAATCCGTTCACGCTGTACAGCGCGCGCCTGAGCAAGAACATTTCAGCGGAGTACAATTACAACACGTTCGTCGAGGCGCTTTTGGATGAGTCAACGGGCATCGTGCCGCAGGCGGAGGGCTTTGTGCTGCGCGACAACTGGGACGTGTATCTGCTCAAGGATGAAGAACGGAACAGGCACGTGACGATACGGCGCGGGAAGAATGTCGTGGGGTTGACCGTAAACTCGGACGACAGCGAGGTCATCACGCGCATCATACCGTGCGGGCAGACGAAGGACGGCGATCCGTTGTTTCTGACGCCGACAAAGTACGTGGACAGCGAGCACATCGATGAATATCCCGTCATACATGCACAAAAGATCGACTACGACGTGAAAGTCGGCGACAACTACAAGGACGCGACGTCTGCGAGGGCCGCGCTGCAGCGCATGGCGATGAACGACTATGCAGCCGGGTGCGATGTGCCGAAGTACGGCATGGAGATCGACTTCGTAACGCTGACGGACCCGGACGGCGGGCGCATCGAGGCGCTGCATGGCGTGCATCTGAACGACAGCGTAACGGTGCTGGATGAGGTAATCGGCCTGACGGCGCGCATACGCATGACATCCTACACGTGGGACGTGTTGATGGAGCGGTACAGCAAGATCACGCTGGGCGATTTCGACACGGCGAAGATACGTTTCTGGGGCAATGCGAACATATCAGGCACGGGCTATGCGGTGCAGAGGCCGCTTGAGGCCATGACGGCGAACAGCTCGCAGGACTGCGTGGCGTCGGCCAGTTCGACGTACAGCAGCAGCTACGCGCCGTGGAAGGCGTTCGATTACAGCACAAAGAGTTCGTGGGCGAGCGCACGAGACGGCGCGGCGGAGCGATGGATACAGCTTCAGATGGACATGCCGCTCAAAAACCTGTCTGTTGCGGTGTACAGCCGTGGGAGCAAGGACCATTGTCCTACGGCGGGACGGGTGATGGGCAGCAATGATGGCGCAACATGGGTGCAGCTTGCGACGTATTCGTGGACGGCAAAAGCGAGCGCGCTGCTTGGGACGATAAGCTGCGCGAATGACACGGCGTACAGCTATGTGCGGCTGGTCATCACGGACAGCTACGGCAGCGGGAGCTATGTCGCGGTCGGGTATATCGCGGTGACCGGGAACGTGAGCGAGGAAGAAGAGGTGGTATGATGGAACGCGAAGATTTCAGGGCGTGGGCACCACAGCGCGTTGACCTGTTGGCGGTGCGCGGCGAGACGATCTCGTTCAACGTCGAGTTTGTCGAGAGCGTAGTGGAGTTGGAGAGCGCAGCTTTCTCATGCAAAAAGGACTATGCGGACAGCGAGCCTGTATTCAGGAAGACGCTCAGCGATGGCATCAGCAGGGTGGATACAAACCTGTACTGCGTAAGAATAGCGCCGGAGGACACGGACATCGAGGCCGGTCGTTATGTGTACGATCTATTTGTCGGTGCAAATGACGATAACTTTGCGATCCTGACGGGCGACCTGCTCGTGCGGGACAGCGCTGATGAACGGAGGTAAAACTATGATCTATACTGTCAATTCGCCATTTGGGGCTGTTCGCGTCGTTGCGCTCAAGGGCGAACGCGGCGCGGGCGTGGAGGATGTGCGCAGGGAAGTCGCGGCGCTGAAGAGCGCGATAGGCTCTCCGCTGGTGGCGACCACGGCGGCGGGCATGACGGACAAGACCAAGGTGTACGTGTACACGGGCAGCGAATCAGGTTACACGGGCGGTCACTGGTACTACTGGAACGGCACCGCGTGGACGGACGGCGGGGTGTATAATTCCGTTGCAATCAACACGGATACTACGCTGTCGATAAGTGGTGGCGCAGCCGACGCGGCCGCCACAGGTGAAGTCCGCGACTCGCTCAACTCGGTGATCGAAGATATCTCCGGCGTTATCACGGACGTCTCGGAGCTGTGCTGGGAACTTGGGCGCATGAGTCTGACAACCGGTGCGAACATCGACGATAATCCGCAGATATATGTTCGAACGAAATATCATATAGCGGCGAAGAAAGGATCGACCGTAAGCGTCACCAGTTTTACTGACTACAAATTCCAGGTGTGCTTGTATGACAGCAATAAGGCGTTCGTTAGTTCGAAATCAATAACCGTCAACAGCTCGTATACGATGCCGAGCGACGGATATATTCGTTTTGCAATAAAGGACAATGCCGGATCAACGCAAACTACAACTGGCCTGGAGTCAAATTTCATAATTCGGTTAATTGGCGGAGAAACGATCTCGAGCTTTAAAGAGGAAACGAAGCATGCCGTATCGATCGACGAACTGACGTTTTCGTACGGTCGCATAAACATGTACGGAACTATAAGCAAGAGCTCAACTTACGCGACTATTCGAGATTTTGTATATGCTCCGGCCGGTTCAACGATCGGCGTCGATGACAATAGCGCATACAGGATTAGTGTAGCATCATATTCTCGGCCTTCGGAGGATGGGTTTATCGAGGTCAAACTGGCGAGCGATGCCAATAATTTCCTGATGCCGTATGACGGTTATGTGCGGTTCAGCGTCAGGACTAATCCTGAAGTGGATCTTGACGATCTGTCGTTGGTCGAGCACGTGGTCCTCAACATCAAGCAGCCTGCAGGAATAGCGCTCGATTCCCATTCTATTGAGTTAAAAAAACTGGCCAATGCATCAACGTATAAAATTTCCATATCCGACATCAAGTTCGCGAACAAACAGTTATACCCCGCCAGCGGCAAAACCCTCAATAGCCCAACATTTGTATGTACTGACGAATTTATATACGCGTACGCCGGTTCGAAGATCGAGGTCGACGATCCGAGTAACTACGTATTCAACGTCGTCAGATACTCGTTCCCGTCGATTAGTGGATATATAGACGGAAGATCGGTTAGCGGAGATCCATATACTATCGAAACAAATTGTTATGTTAAGTTCTCGATAAGGACTAACCCGAGCACGGATCAGTCCGATACGTCATTGAAAAACCATTTCATAATTGATATTTCTCAGCCAATATCGGAATATCTGAAGCTTACCGACAGCGACGGCGAAAACGACGATATTAGAAAAAGCGGCTATTATAAGAGTCTCGATTTTGGCGTGTGTAACTTTCCAAAATACTACGAGTTGATAAGAACGAAGTACGACGCTGTAACGATCGTTGATGGAGACACGAGGTCACCAAAAAAAGAGGGATGGTACGAGAAGTCCGGCAACATATATGTTCCGACCAGGAATAAAGTCATTAATACCACTAAGACTTATTACGAGACATCAACCAGCCCAGACGTGTTTCCGAACGGCTTAGATAACGGAGGACGTGATTTCGACGCTTACACCGCCAAGAGTTTCTACACGGAATGGAACGACCTCGTTTCTCAGTACCCATTATATTTT
>SVGK01000143.1 GCA_015056395.1 Clostridiales bacterium | reverse complement strand
CACGGCCTCCGTCACGCTGGGCACGGGCGGGCAGGTGTTCGCGCCCGTCGCGCGGCCCGTGTATGACCCCGCGCTGTGCACGCACACGTTCTGCCACGCCGCGCCGGACACGTGGTACCTGATGGGCGCGACGCAGAACTGCTGCCTGGCGCAGAACTGGTTCATCGAGAGGATACTGGGCACGGAGGACTTCGCCGGCGCGCACGAGGCGGCGGCCGCGGTGCCCCCGGGATCGGAGGGGCTCTTCTTCCTGCCGTACCTGACGGGCGAGCGCACGCCGATCATGGACCCGCAGGCGCGCGGCGCGTTCATAGGCCTCACGCTCAGGCACGGCCGCGCGGCGATGACGCGCGCCGTGGTCGAGGGCATAAGCTATTCCATCGTGGACGCCATGCGGCCGATACTCGACCTGGCCCCCGACACGGACCGGCTGGTGCTGACCGGCGGCGGCGCGCGCAGCCCGCTGTGGCGGCAGGTCATCGCGGACATGACGGCACGCCCCATATACATCTCTTCGATGAAGGAGGCGGCCGGCACGGGCGCGGCGATCTGCGCCATGGTCGGCGCGGGCGCGTACCAGAACGTTGCGGAGGCGTGCGCCGCGGTCGTGCGCCGCGACGGCGACGTGATCGAGCCGGACGCGGAGAGGTCTGCCCTCTATGCGGAGGGCTATGCGCGTTTCCGCGCGCTCTACACGGCGAACAGGCCATTCTTTGCGACGTCCGTTGCGACATGATTCGAACACGAATGTTGATTATGCTAAAAGAATGAAGCTTTAATTAATTTAACGGACGGCATATTGCACATCTTTGCCGCTTGTGATAATATAAAGTGTGTATTTTTGGTGGAAGTATGTCTGTTTGTCCATGAAATGTACTATGGATGACTTGCACAGCCACGAGAACGGAGGGTAATAGGGATGAAGAGAAGGCTTCTGGCGATGCTTTGCGCACTCACCATATTGGTGATGAATTGCGGAGCGCCTTTGACGGCGCTGGCCGAAGGCGTCGAAGCGCCGGTGCAGACGGTCTCCGAAGAGCCCGCGAAGGCGAGCGCGGACGAGACGCCCGCGAAGTCGAATGCCGACGAGGCGCCTGCGAAGGCGGAGGAGCCGCCGGCCAAGGCTGAAGAACCGCCGGCCACGGCGAACGAGCCAGCGCAGGAAGAGCCCGCAAAGGAGGCGCCTGCGCCCGCGACGGAGATCCCGGCGACGGAAGCTCCGACAACGGAAGCCCCGGCGACGGAAGCGCCCGTCGAAGAGGTCCCGGCGACGGAGGCCCCCTCGGAGGAATCGCCCGCCGAAGAGGCATCCTCTACGGAGGAAGCCCCCGCGACGGAAGCCCCTGCGGAGGAGACGCCCGCGACGGAAGCGCCCGTGGAAGAGCTTCCCACCGAGGAGCCCACGGAGCAGCCCACCGAGGAGCCCACGGCCACGCCCAAGGCGGAAGCGCCCGCCGAGGTCGCGGACGGCCTTGCCGTGGTCACGCGCGAGAGCGGCATATATGCGTCGAAACACGACGCAGAGCCCTTCGTCGTGCTGAAGGCGAACTCCGTGGTGTATGCTTGGCGCAGCGACGACGCGCGCTGGCAGGTCGCTACTTATTATAATGACAACGGCGCGGCCGGTTGGGTCGACGCGTCCGCCCTCGTATTCATGACCGCCGAGGGCGCGCAGGCATTTTTGGATGCCAGCGGCCTGCCCGTGCATTCCGTGGGCGGCGTGCGCGTGCCGGACATGACGGCCTTCGCGACGGTCGCCGCGCCTGAGGCGACGGCGGAGCCCGAGCCGACAGAGGAGCCCGCGCCCGCGGAGATATACGTGCGCTTTGCCGTGAGCGAGGGCGCGCACGTGTTCGTGGACGGCGAGGACGTGTCGAACGGACAGGCCCTCGTGATCGAGGGCGGCGTGACCTTCGAGGTCGCGGCCGACGAGGGCTACGAGATCGTGGGTGTGATGGCCGAGGGCGTGCCGTCCGAGCAGCTGGCCGGACAGGATGGCGCATATGCGCTGACCGGCGTCGAGGCGGAGGGCGTCACCGTGTTCGTGGCGGCTTCGCCGCTGCCCGAGGCGACCGAGGCCCCGAAGACCTCCTTCCACTATGAAGACAGCCGCGTGGTCGTGGAAGCGACCGCCGGCGAAGAGGCGAACCTCCCGCAGAACGCCGAGCTGCGCGCGGACAGGATCGCCCCCGGCAGCGCCGCCTATGCCGAGGCGGAGGCGGCCGTGCGCCAGGCGTACGGCGTCGCGGACGATGTCGAGATCGCCATAGCCCCCTATGACATATACTTCCTCTGCGACGGAGAGCGCATTGAGCCCGCCGAGGGTTCGGTCAGCGTGTCCATATCCTTCAAGCAGACCGTTCAGCCCGCGATCGAGGCGGATTCGGTCGAGGTGGGCGACACGGGCGTGGTGCACATCACCGACGGCGGCAGTGTCGAGCGTCTGAGCGGCAGCGTCGTCGCCAACGGGGAAGGCGGTATCGAGGCCGCAAATTTTACGTCGGATAGCTTCTCGACGTTCGTGCCGTTCGCGCTGTTGGGCGCGCCGAACGGCCCGGAGTCGAGCAGCGGGCTGGACAACTTCACGCTCCAGCTGGAGGTCTCTCCGGCGGACCAGTATACGAAGAACGGCGATACCTACGTGCTGCAGGCGGGCGTCACCTACACGGTGGCCGTATCCTACGGAGAGAAGCAGACACTGCAGTTCGAGAACGACAACGAGATGACCATGCAGATCCCGACCCAGTTCAACGCGGCCGGGTGTCAGGGCACGTTCTCGGTCACCACGGACACGGGCGCTGTCGTGGAAGGCAACACCTATTCCGTGGACGGCAGCAACGTCATACACATCAACTGGAACAAGCAGAGCCCCGGCTATCCGGATCTGATCGCTTCGGGCGGCGCTTCGTTCAGGGTCGAGCTGGAGGGCGACTTCAGCGGCGGCGCGGGCGAGCTGGATTTCGGCAACAACGTCAAGCTGAAGGTCGATATCGACAACTCCACGGACCTCACCGTGAACAAGTCGGCGGGCAACAAGGTCTACGACGCAGCGACCAACACCTATACTGTCGATTACACGGTCACCGTGAAGTCCAAGGGCGTCAACACGAACGTCCCCGTGGCGGACGTGATGTCCGGCGCGGCGCTCAAGTACAAGTCCGGCAGCCTCAAGGCGAGCGTGAACGGACAGCCCGTCACGCTGAGCGGCGTATCCGAGACGGCCAATGGCTTCAGCGCCACCGTGCCGGAGATCGGCCACAACCAGACGCTGACGATCAATTATCAGGGCGTGGTCGACGCGGGCGACCTGAGCGTCAACGCCAACGGCGGCCTGGGCACAGACGGCGACACCGCCAACAGCTTCACCGCGAAGGTGCCCGGCGCTGCGACCCCGGATCGCACGTCCACCAGCAAGCTGGGCGAGATGGTCGGGAAGCCCAACATGAACAAGTGGGGCAACCAGGACCAGCAGAACACGACCAAGGACACCGCCACCGTCAACTGGACGCTGACGGGCACCGCGCAGGCGAAGCCGCAGAACAATAACGATACTTCCCTGACGCTGGCCGGCAAGACCGTGACCGACACGATGCAGGAAAACGCCAAGCACCCGATGAAATATGCGGGCACGGGCTTCCATGTCGAGGTCAAGGACTCCACGGGGAAGACGAACACGGCGGACGTCGACTGGACCGATCCGAGCGCATCCTCGTTCAGCTATACCTTCCCGGCGAGCCTGCTGGAGGGCCTGAACGGACAGGTGACCTATACCATCACCTACGCGACCGAGGTCGAGATGAAGGGCGCGAGCACGACTTTCAACGTGGGCAACACCGGTACAGGCGAAGGCCTGGGCACCGCCGGCGGCAACGTGGGCGTCACCCCCGGTGAGAACAACCGCCTGACGGTCAAGAAGTCCGTGTCGTCCGCCGACAAGGAGGGCGCGACCTGGACCATCACGATACACGTGCCGGAGCAGGGCGTGAGCGGCGCGACGCTCACGGACGTGCTGCCCAAGTTCGAGCCGTTCTGGAAGGACGGCCAGAACTTCGATCCGGGCTGGAAGGACGAGCTCGTCTCCATCACCGTATCCGATAAGAATCTGGCTGAGAATGAAAGCTATGCGACCGGCACGGATGCAAACGGCGATCCCACCGTCACGTTCAGCTATACCGACGAGACAGGCGCGCACGAGGGCTTTGCGGCCACCGGCACCGCGCGCAACATCGCCATCACCGTAAAGACGAAGAACGACGCGAAGTGGGTCGAGTACGGCACGACCGATTCCGGCCACGCCAGCCACAAGAACACCGCGAAGGTGGCGACCGGCGAGACCACGATACAGGCGGAGGCGAAGTTCACGCCGCCCAGGGACGTCAGCATCTCAAAGACGCTGGTGAACGGCTACCCCCAGCAGCAGAACGGCAAGTACTGGTTCAAGTACCAGGTCGACATCACGGGCGTCATGGGCGACATCACGCTGAGCGACTCGTTCGACAGCCGCATGCACTACCTTGCGCCCGTCAACGGCAACCCCTGGGACGCGGCGAAGCTCTACGGCTTAGACCAGTACAACAACCAGCAGGGCAGCGCGAACCTGACCGTGAAGGAAAAGACGGGCAGCGTGACGTTCTCCGCGCCCGACAGCATCATACCGAAGGACGGCGGCGCGTACTATGAAAAGTACCGCATCGTCTACTATCTCGAGCTGGACACGGACGGCAAGTCGCTGAACGACTATGCCGCGACGCAGCCCGGCCTGAAGCTGGACCTGACCAACACCGCGACGTTCGAAGGCAAGTCCGACAGCGCCAACTACAAGGTCGAATACAAGGGCGTCGACAAGAAGCTCACGAACGAGGGCCAGATCTCCGGCCGCCAGAACATCGCGAACTTCGAGATCGACATCAACCCCTCCGCGGTCGATCTGAACCCCAACGGCGACTTCCTGACGCTGAAGGACGTGATGAGCGATAACCTCGCCATCAAGTACGATACCATCACGGTATTGCCCGAAGAAGCCGCGCCCGATGTCAAATACGACTACCGCGGCCAGACGGGCACGTTCATCATCCCGGATGCCACCGCGCTGACCATCAAATACAGCGCCATGGTCACCGGCAACGGCTCACAGTCATTTGGCAACACCGCCACGCTGTTGGGCCAGGATTCCTATGTCCACAGCACGGCGAACGTGCGCTCCAGCGCCATAGGTGAGGCGCCGAACTACTCCATCACCGTGTTCAAGTACGACGGCAGCGACATGACCACCCCGGTCAAGGGCGCGCAGTTCGCGCTGTACGACGAGAAAGGCACCGAGGTCCTGCGCACGGACGCCACGGGCGAGGACGGCAAGATCACGTTCAAGGGCAACATGGCCGTCGACGGCTGGAACATCTGGCCGAACGAGAGCCTGCGCGACGATAATAACGTCGTCATTCAGGAGAACGCCATCATACACGAGTACAGCATCGTCGAGCTGCAGCCCGCCGAGGGCTACCGTGAGGACTCCACCGTCTACCGCTTCTCGCTGTCCTCGGACAACACGCCGCACTACGGCGAATACATCTACTACGGCGGCGACACGCTGAAGATCCGCAACTACCGCAAGAACGGCGTGCTGACCGTCGCAAAGGCATTCGGCGAGGGCAGCGACCTGGACTACGACAACCTGACCGACGCGCAGAAGGCCCAGATCGTGTTCAAGATCACCGATGCCGACGGAAAGGCCGTCAAGGACGCCGAGGGCATACCCATAGACCCGTTCACGCTGGCGGATATGCAGAACGGCACGAAGAAGTTCTATCTGGATCTGGGCAAGACGTACAAGATCACCGAGACGAACAATATCTCCGGCGAGAAGTACGAGCTGACCGGCCAGAGCAACGTGTTCACCGACATGAAGGACGCGGAAGGCACCGCCGGCACGGATTCGGCCACGCTGAACTTCACCGAGGATTACGGAACGGCCACGCTGACCTTCGAAAACAGCTATAAGAAGAAGGTCAACATACACGTCGAAAAGGTCTGGGAGGACCTGAACGAGTATACATATCACGGAAACGATACTGCCACGATTCAACTGCAACGCAAGACAGACGCGGATGAGGATTATGCGCTCGTAGAAGAGATCACTCTCAACGGCAGCAATTCCTTCAAGGCGGATCTCAACGACCTCCCCCACAGGGACGCAAGCGGCAACGTGTATACCTACCGCGTTGTCGAGACGGACTATAAAGCCCAGAACACGTACAACCTGAAGTCCGTCACCGGCGATGAGGACGCGGGCTTCGTCGTGACCAACAAGGAATTGAAGCCTGGCTATGGCGACATCGTCGTGGACAAGAGCTTCACCGGCATCGACCAGCTCCCCGCGGGCTTCTACATCAATGCCACATACACCGACGAGAACGATAACGATGTGACCGTCAGGCTGATCCCCGGCATGGCGGACGGCGAGAACCCGCTCAGCTGGACGATCGGATCGATCAAGAAGGACACCGTCGTGACGCTCACCGAGATGGGCTATGACGACGAACGCTACGACGTGACCACCACGGCCGGCGGCGTCAAGGATGAAACTGAGACGACCGTCACGGTGGCCGAGGGCATCAACACCGCCTCGTTCGCCAACGACTACGTGCGTAAGGTCGGCAGCGTCACAGTGACCAAGAGCTTCACGGGCGTTTCGGACCTGCCCGAGGGCTTCAACATCACCAACGACTATGACGCCACGGTGTTCACCGCTGCCAACGGCACGAAGGACGGCGACACCTACACCTGGACGCTCGAGGACGTGCCCACCGAGACCGTCGTGACCTTCACCGAAGGCGGCTACGAGGTCGAGGGCTACACCGTCACCGCGAAGGCGGGCGGCGAAGAGGGCGACAGCGTCGCGGCGACTGTTGCGGAGGGCAACGATAACGCCGTCGCGTTCGAGAACACCTATAAGAAGCTGA
>SVGK01000142.1 GCA_015056395.1 Clostridiales bacterium | reverse complement strand
TGTCGGAATACGCGAACGAGACGCTGTAGTCGTCGCGGGAGGTGTTGTCGATGGTCAGGCCGGACCAGATGCAGTCGAAGTCGCCCGCGTCCAGCGCGATCAGCTTGGTGTCCCAGTTGATCGGAACGATCTCAAGGTCCCAGCCCAGTATCTCGCACACCTTGGCGCACATCTCGACGTCATAGCCGGTATAGGCGCCGTCGTCGCCCATATAGCTGTAGGGCGGATATTCGGCGTCTATGCCCATGCGGAAGGTCTCGGCGGAAGCCGCGGCCGTGAGCGCCAGCATGAGTATCAGACAGATCGATACGAGTTTCTTCATGAAAATGACCCCCTCAAAATTGATAAGTACATTTTATCACTTTATCGTAGTAAAGTGATAGCATAAATCAATTACGCTATGCTTACCGTTATGTTAATTCAAGCGCATGGTGTTAAATTTCGACCTGCGGTGGAACTTCACATTCAACGTGCTATAATGTTTCCCATAAAAATGTAAGACGATGCGGAGGAAAGGGATACATGCATTTTCACAGCCGCCACCGGGAAATGGACATGACCGAGGGGAAGCTGCTTCCCAACATACTCCTGTTCGCGCTGCCGCTGATGGCGTCGAGCATATTGCAGCTTCTGTTCAACGCAGCCGATGTGATCGTGGTCGGGCGCTTCGGGCCCGACCGCGAAAACGCGCTGGCGGCCGTGGGCTCCACCGGCGCGCTCATCAACCTGATCGTGAACCTGTTCCTCGGGCTCTCCATAGGCACGAACGTCGTCGTGGCGCGCTACTGCGGCGCGCGGCGTCAAAAGGAAGTGAGCGAGGCCGTGCACACGTCCATCGCCATAAGCCTGTTCGGCGGCGTGATACTGGCGGTCGTGGGCGTGCTGTTTTCGAACACGTTCTTGAGGTGGATGGGCTCTCCCGACAACGTGCTGCCGCTTGCGACACTGTATATGAAGATCTACTTCCTGGGCATGCCGGTCAACATGATCTACAACTTCGGCGCGGCGCTGCTGCGCGCCATAGGCGACACGCGCAGGCCCCTGATCTACCTGACCATAGCCGGCGTGGTCAACGTGCTGCTGAACCTCATGTTCGTCATCGTGTTCAACATGTCCGTATCGGGCGTCGCGCTGGCAACCATCATATCGCAGGCCATCTCCGCGACGCTGGTGTTCCTGTGCCTGCTTCGAAGCGAGACGCCCGTGCGCGTGAGCCTCAGGCACATACGCATCGTGCCGGACAAGTTCAGGGAGATCGCGCGCATCGGCCTGCCCGCTGGACTGCAGGGCATGTGCTTCTCCCTGTCCAACGTGCTGATACAGTCCACGGTCAACTCCTTCGGCAGCATCGTCATGGCCGGCAACACCGCGGCGGCCAACATCGAAGGCTTCATCTACGTCGCCATGAACGCGCTGCACCAGGCGTGCATCACGTTCACAAGCCAGAACGTAGGCGCCGGGAAGTACGACCGCATTCGCAAGGTCTGCTTCGAATGTGTGACGACATGCGCCGTGATCGGCCTGTCGATAGGCCTGGTCTACTGGGTATTCCGCGTGCCGCTTTTGCACATCTATTCCGATCTGGACGAGGTGATCGCCGCGGCGCTGGTGCGCACGCGCATCATCGCGTTCTCCTATTTCCTGTGCGGCGTCATGGACGTGCTGTGCGGCGCGCTGCGCGGCCTGGGCAGCACGATCACGCCCATGGTCGTGTCGATATTGGGCGCATGCGCCTTCCGCATATTCTGGATCTACGCGATACTGCCCATGAACCGCACGCTCACCATGCTCTACATCTCATACCCCGTCTCATGGCTGATCACCGCCGGCGTGCATTTCGCATGCTACGTGCGCCAGCTGCGCAACTTTCCCAAGGGCGCAAGCCTCAGCCGGGACGCATGAAAGCCAAAGCCCTCCGTTCGGACAACTTCCGGGCGGAGGGCCTGTTTCATACCAGCTGCGTCCTGTGTTCAGGGCCGCGCGCGGGCAGCGTCAGCTTGTCGATCAGTGCGATCAGCTGGCGCTTTTCGTCGTCGTTCAAAACAGAAAACACCCTGGCGTAGCGATCGTCCCTCTCGTCCGCCAGCTCGCAGGCGCGGGCGCGGCCGACGTCCGTGAGCTTTATCACGGTCGCGCGGCGGTCGTTCGGATCGACCTCGCGCGTCACATAGCCGCTCTGCTCCAGCAGCGCTATGAACTCGGATATGGTCGACGGGCCGACCCTGAGCTCGGCCGCGATCTCCTTCTGGCGCATGCCCCCGTCCGCGCCGTTCAGCAGCACGTCCAGCACGCGCTCCCTGTTCAGCATGGCCGGTCCGCGCCCGTGCCCCGGCTGTCCCTCCGGGCGTCCGTCGAAGCCGCCGGGCCGTCCGCCACGGAAAGGCAGCGGGCGCAGCGCGCCTTCGATGCCGCCCTGCCCGTGGAACGGCATGGTCCGCGCGGGATCGCCTTCCATGCCCCGGCGGAACGGCATGGGCATCGGGCGGCCGGGATCGTGCGGGGGCCTCGGCGGCATGCCGCGCAAGCGGGCGTCCTCGTTCATGTGTTCCTCCATCATCCTGCTGCGCATGTCATGCGGCAGGCGCATGATGCGCTCAAAAAGCTGTTCGTTCAAGCTCTTCACAGCTATACCTCCCTCAAAATCAATTCGGTACCGAAATACCTTGACCCTATGATACACCAAAGTATACGGCATGTCAATATATTTCGGTACCGAATTATGTTAATTGTTCGAGGTAAGTCCCTGTAAGGTCACCGGCCCTGCATCATCCTGCGCAGGTCCGTGCCGGCCGGCGCCGCGAGGCCGTCCTTTGCGACCATCGTCTCCAGCACCTTCACGTCGGCTTCCACGTCCAGCGCCTCCGTGCTGAACAGCTTTTCGAGCAGGTTCTGGAAGGCCGTGATCAGCGTCTTCAGCAGATTTTCGATCTTGTCGCGCGCTTCCTTTATGTTCTTGCCCTGGTAGGACTGCTTTTCCATCAGCGCATAGTCTTCGAGCAGCTTGAGCGTGAGCGGAAGGTAGTAGTTCATGAACTTCCTGACCTCGTCCGCCTTCTCGGGCTTGGAACGCACCACGCGGAATATGTCCGCCGTGAGGCTGCCGATCTCATCTATGGAACGCGAGACCTCCTCGTCGGCGATCTGCTCGTTCAGATCGTGCATCTTGCGCAGTATCGCTTCGAAGTCCTCGTTCTGTATGGACTTCTTCTGTGGCTGCGGCTTCTGGGCCCTGGGCGGTTCCGCCGCGGCGGGTTCGGCCGCCTTCTCTGGCCGCTTTTCGAGCACGACGCGGGGCTGCTGGTCCGCAGGCTCACGGCTCACGTTGGCATAGGTCGCCTCGACCTCGTCCGCGTCCGCGATGAAGAAGTCGCGCTTCCTGTCTATGTAGGCGCCGGGGCCGAAATACCCCCTGTCGATCATCGCCTGCAGGTCGCTGCGCACGACGATGGTCGACTTGCCCAGCTTGTCGGAGAGCTCGCGCAGGTCGACCTCTATGCGCCGCCCTATGATGGCCGCGTAGCTGCGGTAATCGCTCTTCTTCTTGCCCTTGTATTGCCTGTAGAGCTTTGAGCCAAGGAGCATCAGCCCCAGCCACTGAAGGCCCGGCACGCAGAGCGTCACGATCACCCAGAACCAGCTGGGCCCCTGCTTCTCTTCCTCATAAGGGATGAACGTACGATTGCCCTTCTTCGCCATCTCCAGCGTCCCCTTCTGTTGGATTCCGTTATCGGTTTATCATATCACACTTTTGTTAACTGTATAACAACCGATTTCTCAATTTCCGTTCCAAAATACGCAAAGGCGTTCTTTCAGCGCCACGATGTTCGACGCATGCTCGACATTCCAGTGCTC
Source organism: Clostridiales bacterium (assembly GCA_015056395.1). Taxonomy (GTDB): domain Bacteria; phylum Bacillota; class Clostridia; order Christensenellales; family Aristaeellaceae; genus Faecivicinus. The sequence goes on along the minus strand of SVGK01000142.1, from coordinate 3,149 downwards.
CGGCATGAGTGCCCTGACCTGCGTCGCCCTGTAGCGCTTGTCGATCAAAAACACGACGCCTTTGTCCGTCTCCGTGCGTATCACGCGTCCGGCCGCCTGCAGCACGCGGCGCATGCCCGGATACAGATACGCCTCCTCCATGCCGCTGCCGAAGCCGTCGTCGAGCAGCTCGGCCAGCTGCGTGCGCTCGAACGTGGGCACGGGCATGCCGTTCGACACGATCGCCGCGCCGGAAAGCCTGTCGTCGGGCAGGTCGACGCCTTCGGAGAATATGCCGCCCAGCACGATGAAGGCCAGCAGGCTCCTGCCCGGCTTCTCGCGGAACAGGTCAATGAAGGCAAGCCTGTCCGCCTCCCCCATGCCCGCCGACTGCCTGACCACCTGCTCGTCCGGCCACATGGCGCGGTACTGCTCATAGGCCTCGTTCATGTACTGATAGGACGGGAAGCAGGCGATGTAATTGCCCGTGTGCGCCATGACCATCGCACGTATGATCGCTATGACCTTGTGCATGGTCATCGCGCGCTGGTTGAACGTCACGTCCACGGAAAGCTGCATCACCATCAGGTTCTCCTGCGGGAACGGAGAATGGAGCCTGACCAGGCTGTCCCCGTCCGCTTCCTTCAGCCCGAGGCGGCGCGCGAAGAAGTCCATCGGCGCAAGCGTCGCGGAAAACAGCCCCGCGCCCTTTACGCGGTCGAGCGCCCTGCGTATGTGCTCGGACGGGTCGAAGCACCAAAGTCTGATCGAAAAGCGCTTGTCCTCGGGCTGTTTGAGGACCCTGTAGTGCTCGGGATCCCACTTGTCGGCAAGCCTGCAGAACCATATCGCGTCGAGCATGAGCTCCGTCTGTTCGCGGTCGGAGAGTGGAAGCTCGCTCATCGTGTCGGCGAACCGCCTGACGCCCTCCGTCAGCGCCTGCGGCACTTCCTCGAGGGACTCCGGCTCCGTCATCTCTCCGGACAGCAGCCTGAGCAGCTCCGCAAGGGCGACCGACGCCGGGCTGTCCTTCCCTTCCGTCCGGACCGTCTGCCTGCGTATCCTCTCGACGCGCTTGCCCGAAAGCTCCGCCGACAGCATGTCCACGGCGCGGTCTGGCAGGTTATGCGCTTCGTCGATCAGGAGGCCTGCGTCGGATTTCTGGTCGAAATAGCGCTTCAGCCGCACGCGTGGGTCGAACACGTAGTTGTAATCGCAGATGATGACGTCCGCCTCTTCGGATATGTCCAGCGACAGCTCATAGGGGCAGAGCTCGTATTCGCGCGCGAGCGCCTCGATCGTGTCCTGATCGAAGGCGTCCATCGTGAGCGCCTCGCGCAGCGCATCGCGGCGGCGCGCATAGTAGTCCGACGCATAGGGGCACCCGAAGCACTCCTTCGTGCCCAGGAGGCAGCACTTCTCCTTGGCCGTGATCACGATGGAGCGCAGCCTGAGCCCCGAAGCGCGCATCCTGTCGAGCGCCTGCACCGCCGCGCGCCGTCCTGTTGTGCGCGCCGTCAGGTAAAACAGCGGCGCCGCCTTCCCGCGCCCGACTGCCTTGAGCGCGCCAAACAGCGCAGCCGCCGTCTTGCCTATGCCCGTGGGGGCCTCGATCAGCGCGTTCGTGCCGTCGCACATGGCGCGGTATACGGCGGCGGCCATATCGCGCTGTCCCTCGCGGTAGTTCGGAAAGGGAAAGGCGAGCGCGCGCATCGTCGGAAGCGAGGCCTCCCTGAGCGCCTCGACATCCGCGTACCACGCGACGTAGGGCCGCGCCAGTTTCAGGAAGACCTCTCTGAGCTCCGCCACGGAGAACGTGCGCCTGAAGCGCTTTCGAGCGCCGTCCAGCCTGTAGTAGCACAGCTCGACCTCCGCCTCACGATAGCCTTCGTTCACGCAAATGCCGTAGGCGTAGAGCTGTCCCTGCGCGATGTGCGCCGGATGGTCGTCCAACGTCATCACGGACGGGTGCACGCTGACCGTCTTGATCTCCAGCACGCGCAGGCGGCCACCGGCGCGGCTCACGGCGTCGGCGCGCCCCTGCACCGTGACGGCGGTGTCGTCCACCACCTCGGTCCACCTGACGGCCTCCTCCGCGTTCCAGCCTGCCTCCAACGCGGCCTGCAGCTGCCTGTGTCCAAGGGAGCCGTCGTTCAGGCGGTCGAAAAGGCCGGCGCCCTGCACGATGTCTCCTTTGAGCAGCGAGAATTCCGCAAGGGCGCGGACGTTTACGGTCAGCTGGCGCATAGCGGTCCTCCGGAGGTTTTACTTGACAGGTCATTTGAAAAATGGTAAATTGATTATTGGAAAACTGCGTCTCATTTGATTATAGTGCAAGGCGCGGGAAATTGCAAGCAGGAGGGTATGCATTATGACGCTTTATCCGCTTCTGATGGCACCTTACTTCCGCCACGGCGCAGAGACGCCCTGGGGCGGCAGCATGCTGCGCGATGTGTTCGGCAAGGATGCGCCGGACGATATGACCGGCGAGAGCCTCGAGGTCTCCGCGCTTTCTGGCCGCGAGAGCCTCGTGCGCAACGGCATACACGTGGGCAAGACGTTCACGCGCATGGTCGAGCTGTGGGGCGAGGACCTGACTGGCCCCGTGGAGGGCGAATTCCCGCTGCTGCTCAAGATACTGGACGCGCGCGAGATGCTCTCCGTGCAGGTGCATCCGGGCGACGCCTACGGGCTCGAGCACGACGGAAAGCTCGGCAAGAGCGAAGCCTGGGTCGTATTGAACGCGGAACCGGGCGCGAAGATCGCCTATGGGCTCGACACGAACGGCGAGGATCTGCGCACTATCGTCGAGGAGGGCCGGCTGGAAGGCGCGCTCCACTGGGAGGTCGTGCATCCCGGCGACGTCTGGTACATACCCAACGGCACGGTACATGCCCTGGGCGGCGGCATACAGGTATATGAGATACAGCAATCGTCTGATGCGACGTATCGCTTCTGGGATTGGGGACGCGTCGGCAAAGACGGCAAGCCGCGCGAGCTGCACACCGAAAAGGCGCTCGACGTGAGCGTGCCGGACAGGCACCTTTCCAAAAACGAGGGGACGACCGTGCTCTGCAAGGGCGGCAGCCGCACCTACTATATCTCCGACGAGCACTTCGAATTGTGCCGTTTGAACCTGGCCGGGACGATGCCGCTCGAGAGCGGGCACA
>SVGK01000141.1 GCA_015056395.1 Clostridiales bacterium | reverse complement strand
CTGGGACGCGCTGAACGAATCCGGAGAGCTCGAGCCGCAGAAGTCGCTGCACGGCCGGGGCGTATCGCGCAGCCTTGCAAGGCTTTTCCGCACCACCCCGCAGGCCATGGCGGCGCTTTGCACGACGATACTCATGCCCCTCGTCATGGTCCTTGCGCTGGTGGTGCTGCCGCAGCTTTCGGGCCTTGCGATGACGGCCGCGGGCCAGCCGCGCGCCATCGCCAACGGCGTCGCGTGCGCCGTGCGCATACTGGGTCTTTTCCTGGGCACGTTCCTGATCGGCCGCCTCAAGCTGATCGACAGGCTGTGCATGTACCGCGGCGCATCCGCCAAGGTGGCGAACGCCTACCGCGTCAACGGCGCGGAGCTCACGCATGAGCAGGCGGTGCTCTCGCCGCGCATCACGTCCGAGAGCGACGGCGCGTTCCTGCTGCTGAGCCTGGCCGTGTCCTTCATCGTGTTCGCCGTGATCGCGCCCGGTTCCCCTCTCTACGGACCGGCGGGCCGCGTGATCGCGCTGCTTGCGACGGCGGGCGCGGTCAACGAGCTCGTGCGCCCGCTCGAGCGCGCGAAGCCCGACAGCCTCGTGTTCGCGCTGGGACGCCCCTATCGGGCGCTTCAGCACCTGTTCACCATAGAACCGCATAACCAGATGATCGAAGTGGCGATATGCGCCCTTCAGGCCGCACAGCAAAACGATCTGAGCGAGGAGGAACCATGACCATCGCAGACTGGCTGCGCCATGCCGCGGCACGGCTTGAGGCCTCCGGCTGTCCCGACCCGAAGGTGGACAGCACATGGATCGCCGAGAACACGCTCGGCATGACGCGCTCGGGCCTCGTGTTCGGCGGCACGCGCGACCTGAACGACGACCAGCTCAGGCGCCTGAACGAGGCGCTCGAGCGCCGCACGGCCGGCGAGCCTGTGCAGTACATACTGGGCACGGCGCCCTTCATGGGCATGGAGTTCATCGTCACGCCCGACGTGCTGATCCCCCGCCAGGACACCGAGACACTTGCCGAAGCGGTGGTGGTCGAAGCGCGCAGGCGCGAAAGCGCGAAGCTTCTGGACCTGTGCACGGGCTCGGGGGCGCTGGGCCTCTGCGTGGCCTCTCTCTGCCCCGACGTGCAGGCGACGCTTGCGGATGTCTCGGCGGAGGCGCTGGACGTCGCGCGCGCGAACGCGCACAGGCTGGGCGTGCGCGCCACGTTCAGGCACGGCGACATGTTCGCTGCGGTGCGCCACGAGAGGTTCGACGTGATCGCATGCAACCCGCCCTACATCCCCACGGCGGAGCTAGACGGCCTGCAGCGCGAGGTGCAGTTCGAGCCTCGTATCGCGCTGGACGGCGGCGTGGACGGCCTTTCGTTCTACCGCACGATGGCCGCGGAGGCGCCCGCGCACCTGAACGAGGGCGGCGCGGTGCTCGTGGAGGTCGGCATGGGACAGGCGCAGGACGTGCGCAGGCTCTTCGACGAGGGGCTGGGCGCGCGGGAGAGCGGTGTCATAAAGGATCTGAACGGCATAGAGCGCGTCGTCTGGGCAAGGAGTTGATCGGCGTATGCAGGGAAACTACGATGAGCAGGCGCGCATACTGCGCCAGCTGGAAACCATAGAGGCGCGCTTTCAGGAGATCTCCGTGCAGATGACGCAGCCCGAGCTGATCGCCGATTCGGCAAAGCTCATGGAGCTCATGCGCGCGCACAGCGAGCTCATGCCGCTGAACGACATCGCCGTGCGCTACCGCGGCCATCTCACCGAGATGGACGACATGCGCGCGCTGGCCGACGACCCCGAGATGGGCGACATGGCGAAGGAGGAGCTGGCGCGCCTCGAACAGGAACTGCCTGCGCTCACGCAGCAGGCGCGCATCGCGCTGCTGCCCAGGGACCCGGACGACGAGCGCAACGCCATACTCGAGGTGCGCGCCGGCGCGGGCGGCGACGAGGCCGGCCTGTTCGGCGCGGACCTGCTGCGCATGTACACGCACTACGCGCAGCGGCAGGGCTGGACGGCCGAGCTGATACAGGACGGCTCCACCGACTTAGGCGGCGTCAAGGAGAGCACGCTGCTGATCAGCGGCAAGAACGTGTTCCAGAAGCTCAAGTTCGAATCCGGCGTGCACCGCGTGCAGCGCGTGCCCGTCACGGAGTCGTCTGGGCGCATACACACCTCCACGGCCACAGTGGCCGTGCTGCCCGAGGTGCAGGACGTGGAGGTCACGATCGACCCGCAGGACCTGAAGATCGACACGTACCGCGCGTCCGGCGCGGGCGGACAGCACGTCAACCGCACGGATTCCGCCGTGCGCATCACGCACATCCCCACGGGGCTGGTCGTGACCAGCCAGGATCAGCGCAGCCAGATACAGAACCGCGAGAGGGCCATGCAGGTGCTCAAATCCCGTCTGTACGACCTGGAGCGTGAGCAGCGCGACAGCGCTTACTCGGAAAGCCGCCGCCTGCAGGTGGGCACGGGCGACCGTTCGGAGCGCATACGCACGTACAACTTCCCGCAGGGCCGCGTGACGGACCACAGGATCGGGCTGACGCTCTACAAGATCGACGAGATCATGCAGGGCGACCTGGACGAGCTGATCGACGCGCTGACGCTGGCGAACCAGGCGAAGATGCTGGAAACGACGGGGAAGTAGATGAGGAATTCAGAATCAAGAATTCAGAATTCAGAATCAATGGCCGGGGATGCAAAACGAAGGGTCCGTAGGGACGCGGCATGCCGCGTCCGCGTTGCTCATGCGGCATCGCGGGGAACGTGGCGGCGTAGACGCCGCCGCTACGGCTGCCATTGCGGACGCGGTTTCGAACCGGCATACCGTAGGGAGGCCGGTCATGGCATCCGCCCGTCGACGCTGTGCGCGCTGTGTGCGAAAGACCTCATCCGGCCCTCACGGGCCACCTTCCCCAGAGGGCAACGCTGTCAACTTTGAACAAGGACATAACAAATCATAGGTATACGTCGTCCAGCGGGAATGGCGGCTGATAGCCGCCGCTACGGATCACATGATCTGCAAATGTAACCGCATAAACGGCACGGGATCGTCTTAAGTTGACAGCGTTGCCCCAGAGGGGAAAGCAAAGTCACACACACTGTCCACTGTTCACTGTCAACTGTTCACTGTTAACTGTTCACTGTCAACTCCTCACTCCTAACTCCTCACTCCTCACTGAAAAGAGGTCTTTCCCTTGCAGACACGACTCCTCCCCCCCACGCCCGAAGCCCTCGGTCTCGCCGCGCGGCTGATACGGGACGGCGCGCTTGTCGCGTTCCCCACCGAGACCGTATACGGCCTCGGCGCGAACGCGCTGGACGAAGAGGCCGTCAGATCCATATTCGCCGCGAAGGGACGTCCCGGCGACAACCCGCTGATCTCGCACATCGCGCACATGGATCAGCTCGGTCCGCTCATCGCGGCGGACCCCGCGCCCGCCGCCGTAAAGCTGATGGACGCCTGCTGGCCCGGCCCGCTCACGCTGATATTCCCGCGCTCGAAGCGCATACCGGACGCGGTCACGGCGGGGCTGGACACCGCCGCCGTGCGCATGCCCAGCCATCCCGTCGCACGCGCGCTGATCGAGCGCGCCGGCGTGCCCATCGCGGCGCCCAGCGCGAACCGCTCGGGGCGTCCCAGCCCCACCACGGCCGGGCACGTGCTGGAGGACATGGACGGCCGCATACCGCTGATACTGGACGGCGGCCCCTGCGACGTGGGCCTTGAGAGCACGGTGGTCGACTTCAAGGACGGCGTGCCGCGCATACTCAGGCCGGGCGGCGTCACGCGCGAGATGATCGCCGATATCGCGGGCGACTGTCTGGTGGACGGCGCCGTGATGCGCCCGCTCAAAGAGGGCGAGCGCCCGCGCTCCCCGGGCATGAAGTACAGGCACTATGCGCCTAAGGGCGCGCTCACGCTGTTCGCCGGACATAGCGCCGACGTGGCCGCGCGCATACGGCGCGAGTACGACGCGGCGCGCCTCGAAGGGCACAGCCCGCTGATACTCGCGCTGGAGGGCGACCTGCCCCTGTACGGCGAGCGCCGCACGCTCTCCATGGGGCGTGACGCGCACGAGGCCGCGCAGCGCATATTCGCCGCGCTGCGCGACGCCGACCAGCTCCAGGCGGACGTGCTGTTCGCCGAGGCCGTCACGACCGACGGCATTGGCCTGGCGGTCATGAACCGCCTCGGGCGCGCCGCCGCATTCCACATAGAACAGGTCTGAGGAGATTCGCCATGCCTTACGCACTTTTGTCCATACCGCTGTTCTGCGCGCTGATGCGCCTGTTCACGCGCAAGTACGTATTCTCCGCGCTGACCACGCTGAGCTGCGCCGCGCTGGTCATCGTCCGCGCGCCGGTGATGGCCGCCGCGCTGGCGGTCTCCGCCGCGGGCGACTGGTTCATGGGTCACAAGGGCGACAATGAAGGCCTGTACCGCATGGGCATACTGTGCTTTCTGCTCGCGCACGTGATATTCATCGCCTACGCGCTGACGCGCGTGAAGACCGTGGCCGTGCCTCTGGCCGTCGGCGCGGCGCTGGCGGCGGGCTACGCCGTATATCTGGGCACGCGCGTGTTCGGATGCGTGCCCGCGCTGCTCAAGATCCCCGTGGCCGCCTATTCCGTGATCAGCCTGATCGGCTTCACATGCGCGCTGATGACAAAGGACCCCCTCTACGCCATAGGCATAGGGCTTCTGCTGTTCTCCGACACGATGATCGCGGAGCACGACTTCGTCGGCAACACCTCCGCGGGGCTGTTGATACTGCCGACATACTATCTCTGCCAGATGCTCGTTGCGCTGAGCGGGCTGCTGTGAACGCCTTCTTCAGATCAAACAAATCTTCGCTTGCCAAATCCTTTCGTTCATGATAATATACCCGTAAGCGATGTGTTTACAACAGAAACGACCGACACGATGAAGGAGGTCCATTCGATGTCCATCGACCTGACGACCATGCCCAAGCTCGGCTTCGGCCTCATGCGCCTGCCCACGAAGGACGAACAGATCGACACGGAACAGGTCTGCCGCATGGTGGACGCCTATCTCGCCGCCGGGCTCAACTACTTCGACACCGCCTATGTCTACCACGGCGGCAACTCCGAGAAGGTCGTCAAGGCGGCGCTCTCCTCGCGCCACCCGCGCGACAGCTACACGCTGGCCACCAAGCTGCCCGCGTGGTGCATGAAGGAGGAAGCGGACCGCGACCGCATACTCGAAGAGCAGCTGGAGCGCTGCGGCGTCAGCTACTTCGACTTCTACCTGCTGCACTCCGTGGAAGAGGGCGGCAACGGCGAGACGTACGACAGGCTCGGCTGCTGGCAGTGGGGTATCCAGAAAAAGGCGGAGGGCAAGATACGCCACTTCGGCTTCTCGTTCCACGGAAGCCCCGAATACCTGGAGCAGCTTCTCGACGCGCACCCGGAGGTCGAGTTCGTACAGATACAGCTGAACTACGCCGACTGGGAGAACCCCGTCGTGCGCTCCGGCCGACTGTACGAGATACTGCACGCGCGCGGCATCCCCATGATCATCATGGAGCCCGTCAAGGGCGGCACGCTTGCGAAGCTCACGCCCGACCTCGAGGCGAAGTTCAAGGCCGTACATCCCGACCGCTCCATAGCGTCCTGGGCGCTCAGGTTCGTGGGCTCGCTGCCCGGCGTGATGACGATACTCTCCGGCATGAGCGCGCCGGAGCAGATGGCCGACAACATCGGCACGTTCACGCACTTCGAACCGCTGACCGAGCAGGAGCAGGCTGTGGTCGAAGAGGTGCGCGGCATCATGATGGGCGTGCCGCAGATCGGCTGCACGGCCTGCCGCTACTGCACGGACGGGTGCCCGATGAACATCGCGATACCCGACGTGTTCCGCGCCGTGAACACGATGAACCTCTATCACGAGGAGTTCCGCCCGAAGAGCTTCTACGGCAACCTCGTCTCCCAGGGCCACGGCCGCGCCGGCGACTGCATCGCCTGCGGCCAGTGCGAGGGCGTCTGCCCGCAGCACCTGCCCATCATCGAGCTGCTGAAGCAGGCCAGCGCCATGCTCGACAAGTGACATATACATCAAACGACCGACAAATATGCGGCTCCCGGGAACATCGCCTCGGGAGCCGTTTGAACGATATCAAAGGAGCGTCTGCCGCATGGGAAACTACCGCAATTTCAAGCTGGTCACCTACTTCGTCGCGCACGCCGCCGCGCGTGTGACATCGGAGGAGCTGGAGCGCCAGCTCGACTTCATGTTGAAGCACCTGCGCCTGGACAAGGTCTATCTGGAGCCATGGCGCGGCGAGCTCGCCTCGCACGAGCAGATCGAGATGATACGCGCGGCCTTCGAACGCCGCGGCGTGGAGGTCGCCGGCGGCATCACCACGATCATACCCACACCTGAAGGCGCAAAGCCCAAGGCGCGGCTGTTCGACACGTTCTGCTACAACGACCCCGCCATGCGCGCGTGCCTGCGCGAGGTCAGCGCGTTCACGGCCAGGCACTTCGACGAATTCATCATCGACGATTTCTTCTTTACGAACTGCATGTGCCCGGACTGCGTGCGCGAAAAGGAGGCCTACAACGCCGCGCACGGCATAGCGGACGGCAGCTGGGCCGCGTACCGGCTGGACCTCATGCGCCGCGTCAGCCAGGAGGACATGATCGCCCCCGCCAAGGCGGCGAACCCGAACTGCCGCATCACGATCAAGTATCCCAACTGGGCGGAGAGCTATCAGGAGACGGGCTACGATCCCGCCGACCAGCGTAAGATGTTCGACGACATCTACACCGGCACCGAGACGCGCGACCCCGTCACGCACGACCAGCACCTTCCCCGCTACCTGAGCTTCTCGCTGATGACCTATTTCGAGAACATGTGGCCCGGGCACAACGGCGGCGGCTGGTTCGACAACTTCGACATGCACATCACCGAGCATTACCTGGAGCAGGCCTATCTGACGGCGTTCGCAAGGCCGAAGGAGATCATGCTGTTCTGCTTCCAGTCCATGCAGGACAGCATGATGACCCCCGCGCTGGGCTGGCAGCTGGACAGGCTGGACG
>SVGK01000140.1 GCA_015056395.1 Clostridiales bacterium | reverse complement strand
GATGACGAGCGCCGCGGACAGGCGCGTGATTCCGTCCGAAGGCCGGCCGCAGAGGCTTGCACCGCACGCCATGGCGAACATGAGCGCCGCGCGCACGAGAGAGGGCGGAAAGCCCACCAGCGCCGCGTAAAGCGCGATGAACAGAAGCGCGCATCCGTCCGCAAGATACCTGCGCATGAAGCGGCGCAGCAGCTTTTGCAGCGCGAACGCGAGCACGGCCACGTGCATGCCGGACAATGAGATCAGGTGCGCGACGCCCGTTGTATTGAACGCGGCGCGCGTGTCCGATTCGAGCATGGACCTGTCGCCCAGTATGAAGGCGCGCGCGAGCGCAGCGCTGCGCGGGAACAGGCGGTCGATCCTGTCGGCGATCGCGCGTTTGACGGCTATGAACGGCGTCTGCCAGCCGAAGCGCCGTGATACGACCTCAACATCCTCCAGCTTGGCCGCAGCCATGCCCTGCAGGCCTATGCCCCTGAGCCAGTTCGCCTGGTCCATCTCGTAAGGGTTCGTCGCGTGCTCCTGCGGCCATATGTGGCCTGTCAGCGACAGATGCTGTCCATAGGCGATCCCCTCGAGCGGCAATACATCGCTTCGAAGGTAGAGGCGTACCGTCTGGTCGGAGGCTTCGTCATCTATGCGCGTCACATGGAAGGCCGCGATCAGGCGCGGCGAGCTGTTCAGCGTGACGTCCGAGACGACATCGCCCTCGAACTGCACCGAGAAGTTGGACGGGACCAGAGGCTTCGCGCGGTCCTGAAGAGCATAACGCAACGCGCCAAGGCCGAAGGGGAGCGCCACGCCCACGATGACGAGCAGAACCAGGCTCCTTCGGCGTGATACGGGGATAAGCAAAAGGGCCAGTGCGATGACAGACACTGACCCCCAAAGGGGCAAACGACAGGCACTCTGCAGCAGCACGCCCAAAAGCAGCGCGACGCCTGAAACGGCCAGCGTGCGCGCGCGCAGCTGCCTTTCGACGAACCTGACAGGTGTGGACAGCCCTTGCTCAGATCGCATAGACTTCGTCCACCCGGGCCAGCTGCGCGGCAGGATAATGGCGCCGCGCCTGTTGCAGCAGCGCTTCCGGGTCGTATTTCGCGTTCAGGTGCGTGAGCAGCAGCGCCTTTGCGCAGGCGTCGCGCGCGAGGGCTCCGCACAGCGAGGCGGACAGGTGCGGCTTGTTCTCGCCGTAGTCGTCGTCGTCAAGGCCGGCGTCCGCCAGCAGCAGGTCCGCGCCCGTCGCCGTGGAGAGCAGGTCTGGCGCGGTATTCGTATCGCCCGTATAGACGAGCTTTTTCTCGTCGCAGCGAACTGTGATCGCGCTCGAAGGCATGGGATGGCGCATCGGGGCGAAGGAGATCTCCATAGGCCCTATGCTCAGCGGGCCGTCGTTCGTATACACCCGGGTATTCGCGCCCTCGAGCAGGTGCCACAGCGCCTCAGGCTGTTTTGGCGCGTAGATCGCAAGTGGCGTCACGGGCGGATTGAACTGCAAAAGATAGTGCAGGGGCAGCATGTCCGACATGTGGTCATAATGCAGGTGACTCAGGCACACGGCGTCCAGTTCGCCTATCGGAATGTGCTTCAAAAGCTTCATCAGCACGCCGGGGCCGCAATCCATCAGTATGCGCGCGGAACCGTCATCGCTTTCGACCAGATAGCCTGAGCACGGTTCCGAAGCGGTGGGGTAGGGGCCGCGATTGCCGAGTACGGTCAGACGCATGATCGTCTCCTCCTTGTCGTCAGTCGTCGTCTGCGGGGGAAGCTTCTTCGATAACGGGCATGATCTGCGGGAACGTCACGATGCCCGGATTCGGCATGAGCGTACCGCGCAGGTAGAGGTCGCCGCCCAGCGAATCCGGCGCGCTCCCCTCGATCAGGAACTGCACCTCGCGTATGCTCGAAAGCTGTGTGAGCGTGTTGACCATGGCGTAGATAAGCACGGATTCGTAGGTCGTGTTCAGCTCCTGACAGGCGCGGTAGAAGTCGGCGGAGAGGTTGACCACCGCGACGCCGTTGTCCACCGAGATGCCCAGCAGGTCGCCCTGGTCCAGCCCTTCCACGAAGGAAAGCTCCGCAAGCGACGTCAGCAGCAGCCGCAATATGCCGCCGGGCGAATCCGAACGCTCCCAGGATATGCTCTTCTCCGCGGTCGAGAGGCGGCCGTCGGTCGTAGGCAGATAGAGCGTGACGGTGCCTGCGATGTACGGCGTGAAGTCACGCCTGCGCACAAGCCCGTCCAGGAAGGTGATCTCGCGCCCCGCGTGCTCGCACACGGTCAGCACCGTGTCGCCCACGGCGAACTGCACGGCGTCGAGTTCGGGTATGAACGACGTCACGGTCAGCGTGAGCGAACCGATCAGCTCCCACGACCGTCCCTGCACGCTCTCAAGAAGCGCGGGCGACAGCTCCAGAGAGAGCACGCGCTCGCCGGACGTCGTGACGCGTATCGAAGGGTTCTCCATGAGCAGATCCATGCCGTCGGGTATGATGTCCGCCGCGGTCTCGTGCACGCGGCTGCCTATGCGCAGCGCGCGCAGAAGCGTGGACGTATAGTCCTCCGCGTCGAATGTGATCGTGCGGATCTCGGGAAGGAAGCAGTCGCTCTGTCCCGAAGGAAAGTAGAGCACGGCGCTTCGGTCGATCGACGATGTGCTTGCCTTCAGAAAGTATTCGACCTCGGTGCTGATCTGCGCATAGGCGGGCGTGATGCCCGTGCAGGGCGATGTGATGACGCCCAGCGGCAGCGACTGTATCTGCTGCGCCGCACCGCCGACCAGTATGTTGACGCCCGTCACGTTGTCGAGCGAGAGCAGCGTGTTGGCAAGCGATTCGTAAAGTGAGAAGCGCTCGACCTCGCCGGCGATCTTCCAGGCTTCGGGCGACAGGTCCACGGTGACGATGCCGCACACGTCGTCGGCCGACAGTACGTACAGATCCTCCGGTATGAACGACATCCTGTTCAGCGATCTCATGCTGGTGAAATAGGTGTCAAGCGCGTTGCGCAAAAGCGTATTGCCTTCGGAGCGCAGTATGCTTCTGGTGATCGTCGAAAAGGTCGAGCCGTCGCCGGAGACGTACTGCATGGCGATGGGATCTGGCCTTGCGGCGATGTGCTCTCCCAATATCATGTCGTATCCCCGGTCGGCCGGTTCGGGAAGCGCCTGCTCCTCGGCAAGCGCTGGGGATACCGTCAGCAGGGCCGCCGTCAGCGCGGCCAGCAAGCGAGTCCGCATGGATAGTATTCCTTCCGTAGGGTCACTGCAGGAGGGGGAGGGTTATCGTGAACGTCGTCCCCTTGCCTTCTTTGCTTTCGCACTTGATGCTGCCGGAATGCAGCTGCACGATCTGATAGACGATAGAGAGGCCCAGACCGGTGCCGCCGGTGCCGCGCGAACGCGCCTTGTCGACGCGGTAGAAGCGCTCGAATATGTGCGGCAGATCCTTTTCCGGTATGCCTATGCCCGTGTCGGAGACCTGTATGATGCAGTTCTTGCTCCCGCGGTCGTGCGTGGCGCTTACGAACACGCTGCCTCCGCGCGAGGTATACTTGATCGCGTTGTCTATGATGTTGTATACGACCTGTTCGAGCTTGACGCGGTCGCCCGCGACGATCAGCTCTTCATGGCCGGCGCAGTCCAGCTCTATGCCGTTCTCGCGCGCCAACGGCGCCAGGCGGTGCACCTGTTCCATCATGAGCTCCGTCATGTCGGGGTTGTCATAGGTCAGCTGCATCTCGCGACGCTCGACGTTGACCAGCGTCAACAGGTCCGTGATCGTGCGGTTCAGGCGGTCGATCTCGCGGTTGACGTCGCCCAAGAACTCCTTCGTCATGCCCGGGTCGAGAGGGTCCTGGTAGAGTATCGTCTCGATCAGTATCTTCATCGTGCTCAAAGGCGTCTTGAGCTCGTGCGACGCGTCCGAGACGAACTGGTTGCGCGAGGAATCGAGCACCTGCAGCCTCTCGCTCATCGTGTTGAACGCGACGGCCAGGTCGGTAAATTCATTGTGGCCGCGGACATTGACGCGCGCGGAGAAGTCGCCGCGCGTCATCTGCGCGATACCGGATTGCAGCTGGTCTATGGGGCGCGTGAAGGAGCGCAGCATCAAAAGGACCATCAGTATGACCGCCAGCGCGACCAGCACGAGGCTTGCAAGTATCTGAAGCCTTATGTTCAACAGCCCCTCGTAGATGTCCTGTACCTGTGATATGAACACGATGGCGCCTATGGGGCCTGTCTCTCCGTATATGCGATTTACGAACACACCGGTCATCGTGCGGGCATACGAGAAGAAGGAGCCCAGGAATTCGGCAAAGCCCGAACGGCGCCCGGGCATGTCGTAAAGCCCGTAGCTCTGGTTGCCGCCCAGCAGCACCTGTCTGGTCTCCTCGGAGGTGAAGCGCTGGCCGTTCAGCTGCGACATCGTGTCGACCTGTACCACGCCGTAGTTGTCCAGTATCAGAACGCGGCTTTCGCTGTCGGCGCACAGCTCAAGGCTTGAACTGTACATGGAATCAACGTCCCTTTCAATGAAAGGGACGCTCATCTGTTCTGAAAACGATTCCGCGATGCGCTGGTCTTCCTTCAGGCGCTGACTAAACAGATAGTCGCCCACCAGGTTCGGCACGGAGATGCCGATTATGGTGAAGGCGACCACGATGATAGCTAGATAGACCAGCAGCATTTGCCAGCGTATGGAGCGCAGGCCGTTCCTAGTCCCTGTCTGTGAAATAGTATCCAACTCCCCACTTGGTGAAGATGTATTCGGGCTGGCTGGGCGTCTTTTCGATCTTCTCGCGCAGGCGGCGGATGTGCACGTCTACCGTGCGCAGGTCGCCCAGATAGTCATACTTCCATATGGTCTCGAGCAGGTTCTCGCGGGAGAACACCTTGCCGCGGTTGGTGATGAACAGCTGAAGCAGGTCGAACTCCTTGGCGGTCAGGTTGACCTCCTTGTCGCCGATCGTCACGGAGCGATTGTTCATGTTGAGCTTCAGGTCGCGCACCTGTATGATGCGCTGCGTGTTCTCCTTCGTCATCAGGGAACGGCGGAATATGGTCTTTATGCGCGCCTTGACCTCGAGTATGTTGAAGGGCTTGGTCATATAGTCGTCCGCGCCGTATTCAAGGCCTAATATCTTGTCCATATCGTCGCCCTTGGCCGTCAGCATGATGATGGGCACATTGCTCTTTTCGCGTATGCGCTGGCAGACCTCGATGCCGTCGATCTTGGGAAGCATCACGTCCAGAAGCACAAGGTCATATTGCCCCGCAAAGAACTTGTTTATGGCTTCTTCGCCATCGGATGCCGAGTCTGTCTCGTAGTCATCCTGCTCCAGGGAGTATTTGAGTCCCTTAACGATCAGCGGCTCGTCATCGACAATCAAGATCTTTCTGGGCACGGGTAGAACCTCCTTTGGCAGCTGCCTTTCACCGAAGACACGGAAAATAAATCACATTTACGTCACGATTATTATACCCCAAAGACCCCTGTTTTGCAAGCGATGCGCCGATTTGCAACAGAATTTTACAAAAAATTGAATTTACGATGACGATAAGCACACCGGGCCCGTTTATTCGTTGTTGACCTGGTGACGGTTTTATGCTATTATTATCATGTAAATCTCTGGACCTGATCAAGGAGGGCGACCCAAATGCCTACTGTCCTGGTATCCATGCCCGTGCGCGACGCGCATCGAAGGCAGATCACAGAAGCCGTTCCCGACTGTGACGTCGTTTTTGAACTGCATCCTACGGACGAGCAGATCTTTTCCGCGAACGCGGTCGTGGGCAACGTCGCGCTGGACAGGCTGGAACGCGCCGATGCGCTTGAACTCGTCCAGCTGAACAGCGCCGGCGTCGGAAGCTACGTCGATCTTCTCAAGGGAGAGAGCAACGTGCGCGTATGCTCGGCGACAGGCGCGTACGGACTGGCCATTGCCGAGCACATGTTCGGCGTGCTGCTTGCGATCATGAAGCGCCTGAACGGCTACAGGGATCAGCAGCGTTCGGGAGAATGGAAGGATCTGGGCGGCGTGACATCCGTGTACGGGGCCAGGGTGCTGGTCATAGGCCTTGGCAACATAGGCTGCGAATTCGCCAAGCGCTGCAACGCCTTTGGCGCGCAGGTGATCGGCATCACGCGCTCCAGGCGCAAGACGCCTTCGTTTTGCGAGCAGACCTATACGATGGAAGAGATCGACGCGCAGATCCCCGAGGCCGACGTGGTGTTCCTGAGCGTTCCCGAGACGAAGGAGACCATCAGGCTCATGAGCCATGAACGCATATCTCGCATGAAGCAGGGAAGCATTTTGCTCAACTGCGGCCGCGGCAGCGCCGTGGACACGGACGCGCTGGTGGACGCGCTCAACTGCGGCTGCCTCTTCGGCGCGGGGCTGGATGTCACGGACCCCGAGCCGCTGCCGCCGGAGCATCCTCTCTGGCAGTGTGAGAACGCGCTGATCACGCCGCACGTGTCCGGAGGCTATCATCTGCCTGTGACGCACGACCGCATCGTCGAGATCGCATGTCAGAATCTGCGTGCCTGGCGCGAGGGCAAGACCCTGCGCAATCTGGTCGACGCGGAAAGGGGCTATTGACGACGCGTATGCAAGAGCCGAAGCCGGGGATCTATCGGCACTTCAAGGGCAACCGCTATGAGCTTCTGGGCATCGCGACGCATTCGGAGACCATGGAAAGGGTCGTGGTGTACCGCGCGCTCTACGGAGAACGCGGCCTTTGGGTGCGCCCTCTTGCCATGTGGAACGAGGAGGTCGAATGGGAAGGGCGCATCGTCAAACGCTTCACGCCCGAGGACGCTTATGAAGACGGACCTGACGTACACGACGTTCCTCAGACGCCCGAGAGCGTGCTCAAGCGCTATTACGGCTACGATTCCTTCCGCCCCGGGCAGGAGGATGTCGTAAGACAGATACTGGCGGGGCGCGACGTGCTGGCGATCATGCCCACGGGCGCCGGGAAATCCCTCTGCTATCAGGTGCCTGCGATGCTGTTCGGCGGCGTGACACTGGTCGTATCGCCGCTGATTTCGCTGATGAAGGACCAGGTGCAGGCGCTCAAGCAGGTCGGCAT
>SVGK01000139.1 GCA_015056395.1 Clostridiales bacterium | reverse complement strand
GACCTCGCCGTTCTCGCCCAGCAGCGCCTCGAACATGCCCTGCCTGTCCATGCCGTACAGAAGCGCCTGGCGTATGCGCACGTCGGGCACGCGCGCGGTGTTTATGAATATCGACTCGTTCGTCACGGGCGTGCCGTTGACGGCGGTCACGTTGTCAAGCGCACGCACGGCCTCGTAATCCTCGACGGGTATGGAGCCCATGGTCTGCTGCACCAGGTCGACCTCGCCGGTCTGCAGGCCCGCAAGCATCTGCGAAGCCGCCAGCACGTTGAAGTTCAGGTACCTGATGTTGGGTTTCCCGAGGAAATACGCCTCGTTCGCGGTGAAATGCACATAGTGCTGCAGGTCGAAGTCCGATATGAAGTAGGGGCCGGATATCACGTCCGGCGCGTTGAACCATGCGGAGGTCAGCAGCTCCACGCGCGGCACTTCGCCCAGCACGTGCTTGGGGACCGTCAGCAGATAGCGCCCGAAGTTGTTCTCGAACGTGTAAAGCGCCGTAGGCCACTTCATGGTGACCGTGAGCGTGCTGTCATCCACGACGTTGATGCCGCTGATGTGCTCTGCGCCGGCCTCGATCAGGCCGTCGTCGTCCGTACCCTCCACGGCGTACATCGCAAGCGACGCGTTGGCCGAGTCTGGGTCCGCGGCGAGCACCAGCGTGAACTCCACGTCCTCCGCCGTCACGGGCGTGCCGTCGGACCACACGGCCCCGTCCTGCAGGCGTATCGTGAACGTCAGGTTGTCTTCCGTGGTGATGGACTCCGCCAGCTGCGGCACGAACGAGAGCTGGCTGTCCAGCTCGACCAGCGGCAGGAACACCAGCGACACGGCGTACTTGACGATCTCCGTGTTGTCCATGGCGAGCGGGTTCAGCGTCGTCAACGTGCTGGTGACGCCTATGTTGACCACCTTGTCGTCGTCGGCCAGCGCGGGCGTCACGAGCGCCAGCGCGAGCATGAGCACAAGCAGTGCGGAGAGAAGCTTCTTCATGCGGATCCTCCTCGTATCGGTCGGTCGCGTGTGGAACGATGGATCACCTTATTATACAGACGGTCCTGCGTGCATGTCAAATAGGAACTTGTTATGGCGAGGTATAGAATCGGGCACTTTCATGGTACAAAATGCGACGAACCAAATCCTTGCAGATTTGGTTCGATTTCGAAGAGTCCGCGCATCCCCTCGGCGGTCTCCCGCGGGATGCGCGGACCCAAGTGATCACATCAGGCCTTCTTGTCCGCCTTCCTGGAGGCGAGCTTCTCCGACCACATCGCCCAGACCTGTCCGGACAGCAGCACGGAGGAGTATGTGCCGGCCAGCATGCCTATGATCAGCGGGAAGCCGAATTCCTTGATGGACTCGACGCCGAAGATGTACAGGCAGACCAGCGTGATCATCGTGGTGATGGTCGTGTTGATCGTGCGTGAGAGTGTGGAGCTCACGGACATCTCGACGATGTCCATCCTGGGCATCTGCGTCATGCCGGGCTTCTTCACGTTCTCACGTATGCGGTCGAATATGATGATGGTGTTGTTGATCGAGTAACCGACGATGGTCAGCACGGCCGCGATGAACGGGCTGTTGACCTGGAAGCGCCAGCGGAAGAACACCATGAAGCTCATCATGATCAGCACGTCGTGGAACAGCGCGAACAGCGCGGCCAGACCGCTGAGCGGGTCAAAGCGTATGGCGATGTAGACCAGCATCAGCACGAACGCGATCAGGAGCGCCTTGACGGCATTGCTGATCAGGTCGCGGCCGGCGACGGCGGAGACGTGGTCGATCGAGATGAAGTGGAAGTTCGGATACTTCGCGCGCATCTCGCGCTCGAGCACCGTGCGGACCTGGCTGGTCACGTCGTTCAGGTCGACCAGCAGGCGCATGCTCGTCTCGTCCGCGCCCTCCTCGGCGGCATAGGCCTCGACGGAGATGCCGTTGACGGAGATGCCGTCCTGCTCGAAGCCGGCCTTCACCGCGCTCTCGACGGCGGCGGTGTCGAACGCACCGCCCATGTCATACTCGAGCACATAGCCGCCGGAGTAGGCCGGGTCATAGCCGTTCGCCTGTATGGCGGCGGCGGTCAGCTGGGCGTAGTTCGTCTGGTTCGCGGCGGCTACGACGCCCTTGATGGCGGCGTCCGCGCTCTTTTCCATGTCGCCCGCCTCGTCGACCAGGTTCAGGCGGATCTGCAGGTCGGTCTTGCCGTCCACGGCGATGCCGGACTTGTCCGTGTTCAGCATGGTCGCGGCGACCTCTTCGGCAGCCTCGGCCGCTTCTTCTGCGGTCTCCTCGACGGCCTCGGCAGTCTCTTCAGCTGTCTCCTCGACGGCCTCGGCGGCTTCTTCGGCGGTCTCCTCGACAGCTTCAGTCGCCTCTTCAGCGGTCTCCTCGACAGCCTCGGTCGCCTCTTCAGCGGTCTCCTCGACAGCCTCGGTCGCCTCTTCGGCGGTCTCCTCGACGGCCTCGGCAGCTTCTTCGGCGGTCTCCTCGACGGCCTCGGCGGCTTCTTCGGCGGTCTCCTCGACGGCCTCGGCAGCTTCTTCAGCGGTCTCTTCGACGGCCTCGGCAGCTTCTTCAGCGGTCTCTTCGACGGCTTCGGCGGTCTCCTCGACGGCCTCGGCGGTCTCCTCGGCAGCCGCTTCCTCGGCGGCGGCAGCCTCTTCGGCGGCCTGCGCGGCCGCGGCGGCTTCGTTCGCCAGGTTCTGCTGCAGCTGCACGGAGGCGGCGGACGGGGCAGCCTTCTGCAGCTGCGCGTCGTCATAGCCCATGGAGTTGAGTATCAGTGTGACATCGTCCATATCGTAGTCTTCGCCCACGGAATACTCAAGTATCGAACCGCCGGTGAAGTCGATGCCCAGGTTCAGGCCGACGCCCACGATCTGCATGATCAGTGCAACTACGATGATCGCGCCGGAAATGCACAGGAAGAGGCGCGTGTTGCCGGTAAATCTCTTCTTCATGACTGTCCCCTCCTTAGCGCGAGTAGGCGCGCTCATTGCGCACGCCCAGGTTGCATATGGCGTTCAGCAGCCAGCGGGTCACGATGACCGCGGTGAACAGCGAAGCCACGATGGAGATGGTCAGCGTGAGCGCGAAGCCCTTGATCGTGCCGGTGCCGAATATCAGCAGCACGACGGCGGCGATCAGCGTGGTGACGTTGGAGTCTATGACCGCGCGGCCCGCGTTGCGGAAGCCGAACTTGATGGCGTTGACGGGCGTGCGGCCCTGCTTGAGCTCCTCGCGGAAGCGCTCGAATATGACCACGTTCGCGTCGACGGCCATGCCGATGCCCAGCAGTATGCCGGCGATGCCCTGCAGCGTCAGCTGCGCGCCGGAGATGGCCAGCGCATAGAACACGATCAGCACGTAGATGCACAGCGCCATCGCCGCGGCGATGCCGGGCAGGCGGTACATGACGATCATGAACAGTATGACCAGTATCAGGCCTATGATGCCGGCGATGATGGCGCCGTCGATGGCCTGCAGACCCAGCGTCGCGGAGACCGAGCGGGTCTCGACCTCGGCGATGTCGAGCGGCAGCGCGCCGGACTGTATCAGCAGCGCCAGGTCGCGCGCCCAGTTGAAGCTCTCCTCGGCGGTGGAATTGCCGGAGGAGGTAATGATGCCCGCGCCGCCGGTGATGGCGGAATTTACGGTGGGCGCCGAGATCAGGTCGTCGTCCATGTAGATGGAGATGGCGCGGCCTATGTTGTTCTGTGTGGCTTCGGCGAAGGACTTCGTGCCCTCGTCGTCCAGCTGGAACGATACGGCGTATTCGGTCTGCGTTTCGTCCGCGTAGGTGACGCCGCAGGAGGTTATGTTCTTGCCCTCGATCACGACGTTGCCCTCGGGGTCGCGGAACTCCAGGTGCGCAGGAGTGCCTATGATGGAGATGACCTGTTCATGGTTTTCCACGCCGGGGATCTCGACGCGGATTCTGTCCGTGCCCTGGCGGGCGACGTTGGCCTCCGTGAAGCCGGCGTTGGTCAGGCGCTCGCGCAGCGCGGAGACCGTGGACTCCATCAGGTCGTCAAAATTCTCGACCGTGGTGTCGGTGGCCATGTACTCCGTGGCGATGCCGCCCTGAAGGTCAAGGCCCAGGCTGATGGCCTGACCGACCGACTTGACGCTGTAGATGCGGTTCAGCTTGAGGCCGAACACGGCAAGCAGCGTGAACAGTACGATCAGAACCAGAGTGACCGTGAGTTTGGCGATACTTTTGCCCTTCATGTTCTCTGTCCTCCCTGTCGATGGCGGCATTGCACTGCCATCCCAGTATGTTCATAGCAAATCAGTATTATAGCAGTTTTGGGAAAAATCGTCAATCATGAACGGTCAAATTTCCATATTTTTCATCTAAAAGCACCATTTTCTATGCCCCGGGGAACGCTTTCCCACGAAAAACCGCCCGCGTTCTGCCTGTACGCGGGCGGTCCGGGGATGTGTTTATGGTTCGTTCTCGAACGTCTCGTCGGCGCGCACCCTGCGCGCCACGACCACGAAGCGGCCGTTTTTCTGATGATAGGCGCATGTGGACAGCGTGACGAACTGGTCGCCGAAGCGGCAGTCCACGCCCGTGTCATAGCACTTCGCGGCATCGAGCTGCTTGATCCACTCCCGGTAGCCCAGGTCGTCGCGGAAGTCCACGGCATAGCGGAAGCCCTCCTGCCCCTCCGCGACCTCCGCGCCGTAGAAGCACGCGGTCACGACGTAGAGGCGCTCCTCCATCAGCGAATCGAAGCGCAGCAGCTTGTGCTTCTTCCAGAACTCGATATCCTTGTATTTGTCCAGCTCGCCGAACATCGCGCCGCTGTTCATGTTGTGTCCGTATATGATCAGGTTGTAGCTGGGGGTATACGGGTCGCAGACCTCGTCCAGTATCAGCTGACCGTTCGAATTGGGCTCCTTCGAGAAGCTCCTGTGCAGGTAGTATTCGTTGTCGCCGGGCGTCTGCATCACGGGGTAGTCTATGCCAATGTCCTCGATCAGAAGCCAGCCGACCAGGTCGGCGTTCATGCGCCACAGCGGCATGTACTGCGGAAGTATCCGCGCTTGGTCCAAAGGCACAGGCGGCTCGTTCCCATAGGGCATGGGCTCGGCGGAGATCACCGCCGCGCCGCGCATGCGCACCTTGAGCGTCGCGTGCGGATCGTCGTTCGCCGTTACGTCCGCAGCGGCCTGGGCCTGCGCCGGCGCCTCCGGCGCGTATTCGTCCGTCGCGTCCGGCTGCACAGCGGCGTCATCCGTGAAGGCCTTGCCGACCACGGCGGCCTGTCCCACGGGCCCCGTGGCCGCGGCCGGTATGTCGGGTGTCGTCAGGGGCTGTCGTGCGTCGCCTGACGCGATGTCCTGCGCATGGACGTCTTCCTGCGGCGTTCCGCCTGAAGGCATCTTCGCCGACGCATCCGGCGGGAATGTCGTGTTCTGGACCACACGCGCACCCGCATCGGACATGCTTGGCATCGTTCCCGATGCTTCCGTACCATTCTCCTTTGATGCTGTGTCACCGACGGCCTGTCCCGCGGGGATATCCGAGATGGTCTGCGGCGCTGCCGTCGGCTGCATCTCCTCTGCCGACGGCGCGTATTCCGTCGCGTCCGTGCGGGCGGGTATTACCGGCTGCGCACGATCGTCAGCATACAGCGGCATCTCCTTCGGAACGGGCGCCGCGCTGCCGGTCCGGACTTCCGTTTGAGCTTCCGTCTGGACCTCCGTTTGGGCAGAGGTCTCCTGAGACGGGCCCTCTGTGACAGTTGGGTCCGCTTGCGATGTCTCCATGTCCCGCGCCTCGCCCGTGTATACGGATGAGTCGGCGCTTTGCAGCGCCGACTTCCGTATTGCGCGCAGCTCATCCAGCTCCGACTCATTGGTGTCCTTTTCCCAATGATAGTGGATCGGATAATACAGCGCTCCCGCGAACGAGGCAATGGCGACGATCACCAGGACTATCGTCAATGCTCTCTTCATGGGTAAGTTCCTTTTACTTTGCCTTGGACCTGCGCTTGCGGTTCAGCAGTATCGCCGCCACGATGGCCGCAAGTCCGGTGCCGCTCAGCACGAACGGATACGCCGGGATCTCGTCCCCCGTGCGCATGCCCGAGCCGGAGCTGCTTGAGCCGGAGCTCGAAGAAGTCTTCGCATCCTGCACCAGCAGCACGCCGTCCTTCAATTTGCCGTCCTTCGTGGAGATCACGCCATTGACATCAATCGTGAAGTGCGTATCGCTCGCCACGTCGTAGCCGCTGGGCGCCGTCGCCTCGTGCAGCGTGTAGGTCTCGCTGGCCTTCAGGCCCTCGATGGTCCTGACGTTGCCGTCAGAGGTCCACTGGTCGATGATCGTGCCGGAGGCGTCCTTGATCTGCAGCCGTGCGCCGGACAGCGCCGTGCCCGTGGACTTGTCGACCTTGTTCACCTTCACGGTGTAGGTCGGCGCGGTCTTCGCGTCCTCGATCAGTATGATGCCGTCCTTGGTCACACTGCCGGTGGTCGTCACCTTGCCGGTCTCGTCGAGCGTGAACGTCGTCGCCGTCGCTATGTCGTAGCCTTCCGGCGCAACCGTCTCGGTCAGCGTGTACTTCACGCCCGCCTTCAGGCCCTCGATCTCGTGCGGCTCCTTCCCGGAGGTCCAGCTGTCGATCTCATGGCCTTCCTCGTCGGTCAGCACGATCTTCGCGCCTTCAAGTTCTGCGCCGTCCGCGATGTCGACCTTGCTCACCTTCACGGTGTGTGTGGTCTCTTCCTCGACCCATACGGTGATGTTGCCATCCTCGTCGGTCGTCAGCGGGGCGTCGGTATCCGGTTTGCCCTCTTCATCGAGCGTGAAGGGGATCTCCTTTGCGACCACTGTGTAGCCGTTCGGCGCTTCGGTGACACGCAGGACATACGGTATCCTCGCGTGCAGGCCCTTGACGATATGCGGCTCATCCGTCCAATCCCACTCTTCGACGATGGTCTCGCCTTCCTCGGTGATCTGGATCAGCTGTATGTGCGTGCCGGGCTTGCCGTCGTTGCCGGTGACATCGACTCTGAGGTCGAATGTCTTCGCGTCCTCTATGAGGATCACGCCGTCCTCGGTCACCGTCGCTTCGGTCGTGACTTTGCCCTCTTCGTCGA
>SVGK01000138.1 GCA_015056395.1 Clostridiales bacterium | reverse complement strand
TGCTCGCAAACGTCAAGCAGGCCGTGGATGAATTCGTCGAGGATGCGCCGCAGTTCGACGACACCACCATGCTGGCCCTGCGCTACAACGGCAAGGAGGCATGACACAGTGCAAATAAACGGGACCATTGCATGAGAGGACATGCAATGGTCCCATCGCTTTTGGGGAAGGTACAGCACTCCGGCTTCCGCAGCGGCGGCTGTCAGCTGCCACGTGCCCCGGCCCTGCTGCGCGTTCCTCCCCTAAACAAGTCAGGATATCTGACTCTGCTCCCGTTCAATGGAGAACGGATAAATGATAAGGAAAGCAGCATAGGGCTGGCCGGGCCTTATGCCGCGAAAGCCCCTTTACAACGGGCCTGCCGATCCTATATGCTGTCATAGCTGTCGTAACGGAACTCCGGATAACGGTCAAGCCCCCGCTCCCGGCGACAGCACCGCGCCGCTGCCCTTGCGCCAGAGCAAGAGCGCCACGGGTATGCCGACCGCCTCCGCCAGCACGAACGCGAACCAGATGTACTCCACGCGGCCCAGGGGGCGCAGCGCGAGCGCGAGCGTCACCGGGAGCACGGCCTGCCTGAGCAGCGTCACGATCATGGAGTGTCTGGGCAGCGACAGCCCCTGCAGTGCGAAGGCCGAGACGAGGTTGGGTATCGACACCATCCACGCAAGCGCCATCGTCCGCACCGCCGGCACGCCTATGCCCATCATCTCTGGCGACGCGTTGAACAGCCTGAGCACCACCTGCGGCGCGCACTCCAGCACGATGAGGAACGGCACGAAGAACACCGCGGAATAGACCAGCGCCCACCTGAACGCCTCGTGCACGCGGTCCGGCCTGCGCGCGCCGTAGTTGTAGGCCACGATGGGTATCAGGCCGTTGTCTATGCCGTGCACGCCCACCGTGCACACGCCCATCATTCGGCTGCAAACGCCATACACGGCGACCGCCGTGCTGGAAAACGCAAGCAGTATCGAATTCATGACCACCGTCACGAAGCTCGTGAGCACCTGCACCAGCGTGGAAGGTATGCCCACGCGCAGTATCGTCTTCACGCTCTCCAGGTCCGGGCGCGGCACTCGGGAGAACTCGATCTCGCGGTTCCAGCGGCGGTTGATGAGCACGCCGGCCAGCAGCCCCATGTGCTGGCCTATGACCGTGGCGATGGCCGCGCCGCGCGTACCGAGGCCGAACGCGAATATGAACACGGGATCGAGTATCAGGTTCGTGATCGAAGCGGCGGAGAGCGTGAACAGGAACAGGTGCGACCGGCCGCTTGCGATCACGAAGCGGTCGAACACCCACTGCCCCATCTGCCCCAGCGAGAAGAGCATGCAGATCGACAGGTAATCCCGCCCGTACTGCGCGATCATGGCATTGCCGCCGCTCTGCCATTCGAAGTACCGCCTGACGCCCAGCAGGCACGCGACGCTGATCAGCGCCCATGCGCACACCGCCAGGAATATCGCGGAGTCCGCGGTCCTGCGCACCCTGTCGCGCCGCCCTGCGCCCAACGCGCGCGATATGGCGGCGTTCAGGCCCACGGCGTTGCCCAGGCCCAGCGCCGATACCATCATCTGCACAGGCGCGGCCAGCGAAAGCCCTGTCAGCGCGTCCTCGGCCACGCGCGAGACGAACACCGAATCGACGAAATTGTACAGCGAGTTGATCAGCAGGCTCAGCATCAGCGGTATGCCCGTGGTCAGCACGAGCCGGCTGACCTTCCCTGTCCCCATATTGTTTTCCCGCACGGAAGGCCTCCTCCTATACACATATTCTGTTCGGATTATAGCATGCGCGCGCGGCGCAGGTAAAGGGTTTTCCCGTTTACACTGATGAAATCTTTGTTGCCATGGGCGTTGCCGTATGGTATAATGTCCCTGTCACGATACGTTTCGACACGGATAACCATCGGACCGATACGATATGCGAAGGAGGAGACTGCCAATGTTTGGATTCACCTACTACACCCCCACGAAGGTGGTTTTCGGCAGGGACGCGGAGGACCAGGTCGGCGCGCTGGTCAGGGAGTACGGCGGCACGCGCGTGCTGGTGCACTTCGGCGGCGCGAGCGCCGTGAAATCCGGCCTGATCGACCGCGTGAAGGCCTCGCTGGACGCCGCGGGCCTGTTCCACGTCGAATTGGGCGGCGTCGTGCCGAACCCCCATCTTGGCAAGGTCCGCGAGGGCATAGAGCTTGCAAAGCAGAACGGCGTGGACTTCCTGCTGGCCGTGGGCGGCGGCTCCGTCATAGACTCCAGCAAGGCCATCGCCTATGCGCTGGCGGACCCGGACCGCGACGTGTGGGAGCTGTTCAAGCGCCAGCGCAAGGCCGTGGGCTGCTTCCCGGTGGCCGCCGTGCTGACCATCGCCGCGGCGGGCAGTGAGATGAGCAACAGCTGCGTCATCACCAACGAACAGACCGGCGAGAAGCGCTCCTACAACGACAATGTCGCGCGCCCGAAGTTCGCCGTGATGGACCCGGCGCTCACGATGACGCTGCCCGACTACCAGACCGAGTCCGGCTGCGCGGACATCATGATGCACACCATGGAGCGCTACTTCACGCAGGGCGGCAACATGGAGATCACGGACGAGATCGCCGAGGGCCTGCTGCGCACCGTGATGAAGCACGCCCAGATACTGCACGAGGATCCCGCCAACTACGACTCCCGCGCCGAGGTCATGTGGGCGAGCTCGCTTGCGCACAACGACCTGACCGGCTGCGGCAACGACGGCGGCGACTTCGCCACGCACCTGCTGGAGCACGAGCTGGGCGGCATGTTCGACGTGACGCACGGCGCTGGCCTGGCGGCGCTGTGGCCCAGCTGGGCGCGCTACGTCTATAAGGAATGCATGCCCCGCTTCGTGCGCTATGCCGTAAAGGTCATGGGCGTCCAAGACAAGGGACAGGGCGACGAGGCGATCGCGCTGGAGGGCATCGCCCGCATGGAGGCGTTCTACCGCCGCATAGGCATGCCCACCAACATGCGCGAGCTCGGCATCGAGCCCACCGAGGAACAGATACTGGCCATGGCCGCGAGCTGCGCCGACGCCGCGGGCGGCAAGAAGGGCAGCGCGAAGGTGCTGTACCAGGAGGACATGGCCGCCATCTACCGCATGGCGCGCTGACAGGCGGACACATACAACGAACGAAGGCGGCTGCGCTTTACCGGATCGACAGGCAAGGGCAGCCGCCTTGCGTATATCCCCCATCAAAGCCATAAGAGGTGACGCATCCATGGATAAGGCCAAGGTATACTTCACGGATTTCAGGACGCGCATAGGCGTCAGCCAGTGCGCAAAGCTGCAGAAGCTGATACGCGCGGCGGGCATAGGCGACATCGACTTCGAGGGCAAGTTCGTCGCGATCAAGATGCATTTCGGCGAGCTCGGCAACTGCGCCTATCTGCGCCCGAACTACGTCAAAGCGGTGGCGGACGTCGTGCGCGAGCTGGGCGGCGTGCCCTTCCTGACGGACTGCAACACGCTCTATCCCGGCAGCCGCAAGAACGCCATCGACCACCTGACCAACGCCGAGATGAACGGCTTCAACACGGTCACCACGGGCTGCCACGTGCTGATCGCCGACGGCCTGCGCGGCACGGACGACGTCGAGATCCCCGTGCCGAACGGCGAGTACTGCAAGACCGCGCTGGTCGGGCGCACGCTGATGGACGCGGACGTGCTGATCTCGCTCACGCACTTCAAGGGCCACGAGGAGACGGGCTTCGGCGGCGCGCTCAAGAACATAGGCATGGGCGGCGGCAGCCGCGCCGGCAAGATGCACCAGCACAACGAGGGCACGCCGCGCGTGGACCCGACGCTGTGCCGCGGCTGCGGGCGCTGCGCGCGCGAGTGCGGCAGCGACGCGATCTCCTACGGCGCGGATCACAAGGCGCACATAGATCCCGACACCTGCAAGGGCTGCGGCCGCTGCATAGGCGCGTGCGCCTTTGACGCCATCGAGAACATCAACTCCGCCGCCACGGAGATACTCTGCTGCAAGATCGCCGAATATACGCACGCCATCTGCCACGACCGGCCCTGCTTCCATATAAGCCTCATCATGGACGTGTCGCCCAACTGCGACTGTCATGACGAGAACGACGCGCCGATACTGCCCAACATAGGCATGCTGGCCTCGTTCGATCCCGTCGCGCTGGACCAGGCGTGCGCCGATCTGTGCCAGCAGGCGACGCCCGTGCGCAACAGCCAGCTGGGAGACAACCTGGCAAAGCCCGACTGGCACCACCATCACGACCACTTCCTGGACAGCAACCCGAACGTGCGCTGGAAGGAGACGCTGGCGCACGGCGAGAAGATCGGCCTGGGCACGCGCGGGTACGAGCTCGTCACGATCAGATGAACAGCGCGTGTTCTGACGGCGCCCTTCACGGCGGCAGCCCTGTCCGTTCCCGGACAGGGCTGCTCTTTATACAGTTGCATCGGACGGATCATCCGTCTCGCCTCGTGCGCCTTACTCCGCCACGGCGACGTTGCTCAGGTAATATTCGCCGCTGCCTTCGACCTCGACCAGCGCGGCGACGTTCAGGCTGCCTTCGCCCCAGTCCTCCGCGACGGCGAAGCTGCCGCTCAGTATGTTGCCGCTGCCTGCGTTCAGCGCGCCGTGGTCGAGCGCCAGCACGACATCGCCTTCCTTGAAGTCCGGCGCGTCGCCATAGTTGAGGAGCAGCGCCACGAACGTGCACCTCTGTGCACCCTTGTTGAGCATCGCCCAGTTGTAGGCGCGCACGCCCTCGCCCATGTCCGCCTTGTCGTCGGGCTGCACCATGATGCTCAGGTCCACCGGCGCGCCCGCGCCACCCTGGCCCTTCCACTGCTCGGCCGGTATGCCGGTCAGCCACGCATTCACGACGGCGTCCACGTCGGCCGGACGGATCTTGCCGGACTGTGCGTCAAGGCCGTTGGCCGTCGCGAAGGAGGAGAATGCCGCGTCGAGATCCTCGCCATAGGCCGCGTCCGCGCTGCTGACGAGATAGCCCAGCCTGCCCAGCATCTGCTTGAACGTGCGGATGCCTTCGTTCGTGGTCCCCAGCTCGAAAGACGGGCTGGCCTCCACGGTCATCGTCTCTTCAAAGCCGCAGTCGCTGCACACGCGCACGCGCTCGCCGGCCTCGGTGCGGGACATCGCCTTCACGGTGGTCCAGGGGCCGAACTCGTGTTCGACATACGCAAGCGTCTGGGGCCAGGCCACGCCGTCCGCGGCGAAGCCGTGATCCTGCTGGAAGCTCTTGACCGCCATCTCGGTCCTGTCGCCGTACACGCCGTCCACGTTCTCCGCCTTCAGATATCCGCTGTTCGCCAGCTTCTGCTGGAGCGCGCGCACCTGGTCGCCGCTGGCGCCCGGGCGCAGCGTGCCCTCGGGATCGAAGCTCTCCGCGCCGCGGACAAAGCCACAGACCTTGCAGCGTATCGCGCGCGCGCCGGCGGAATGGTCGGTAGGTTCGGTGACGACCTGGTAGCCGAAATCATGCGGCAGCATGTCGATCTTTTCCGATTCGCTATGGCTGCAGACCGAGCAGATGTGCACGCGCTCGCCGGTGCTCGTGCAGGTCGGCTCCTTGGTCACGGTCCAGTTGCCGTACTTGTGCTCCGCCAGGTACTCCTCTTCCTGCTCATAGCCGCAGACCTTGCACTTGTGCACGCGGCGTCCCTTGGTCACGCAGGTCGCTTCCTTGGTCACGCGCCAGTCGCCGTAGGTGTGCTCCACCTTCTTCATGTCCTGCTCGTCGCGTATGCCGCAGATCTTGCAGAAGCGGTACCTGTAGCCCGTCATCGTGCAGGTCGGCTCCTGTTCCACGGTCCACTTTCCCCAATCATGGGTGCAGAAGGACTGGGGCATCGTTTCGCTCAGATACTCCGTCTGCACGAAGCCGAGCGACCCCTTCAGTGAGATCTGCGCCCACTTCCCGTCCGGGGACAGCGCGTCGACGTCCAGCTTCTTGCCGCCGGAGTATGTCTTGATGACCTTGGAGGACGTGTCGTCCAGTTCATACACATTCACCTTGGGCACGTTGACATACAGCGTCCCCCAAATCGCCAGCGCCGGCAGGGCCGTCGCCAGCAGCAGCAGCGCGGCCAGCACAGCCATCAGAAGCATCCTGGTCTTCTTCATGTTCTTCTCCTCCTTTAATTGCATCAGGGTACCGCCGCACGGTACCCTTTAGTGTTGACCATCATCCATTATATCCCGCCCCACGCCGACTGTCAACCGCCAAAATAAACGATACCAGGGCAATCGCTTACGGCTCAATTGACAAGTTAAACGCAACAGCATGGACGAAGGGCATTGCATTTCGTTTGTCGAAGCGCTGGTGTCGCGTTTAGTTTGTCAGAAACGAGATTAGTTTGATCATACTCACACCCACCCTGCCATCCTTCCCCCGGGGGAAGGAATTGCGTTTAGCCTGTCTTAGTTAAAGTAAATGTGCTTTGATATACTCGGAGGTGATCACATGTCAAAGCACATGAGTCTCAGTGATAGAACGTTCATTGAGAAAAGGCTATACGCCGGTACTTCTATCCGTCAAATTGCAGATGAGATCGGAAAAGCTCCATCAACTGTCAGCAGGGAAATCCGAGGGCATCGGATCGTGTCTGACAAGAGCGGATATGGCCGGATAGCCAATCGATGCATCCACCGTATGGACTGTTGTGTCAGTAATCTATGTACCGAATGTAAGCATGACGGCAACAGGTTTTGCAGGACATGCAATTCTGTCTGCGCTGACTATATAGAGGAACATTGCAGCAAGCTGGACTCAGCACCCTACTAAAGCTGGGAAAGGAACTCGAACAGATCGTCATGTTCCGGTCTTCCGAACGTTCTGAGGAGCAGCCGCTTCGTTCGTATGGTCTTCATGGCTCCGGTTCCGTCACCACACGAACGGTATCACCTTGTATCTGACCCGCTCTTTATACTCCCTGTACCCCGACAGTCCGATCTCCAGCACCTTCTCTTCATTGCGGATGCGCTTTGCGATGATCGGGATATACGCAAGCATGATGCCAAAGGAGAGCGGCGACCCCAGCACCAGCGGCATAGTGAGGAACAGGAGCAGCGTGCTCATGTACATGGGATGCCGGACGACGCCGTACAGCCCGGTGACGATGACCTTCTGGTCTTCCTGCACCT
>SVGK01000137.1:6604-7162 GCA_015056395.1 Clostridiales bacterium | reverse complement strand
ATGCCGCGGCCCTGCGTTACGGATGTCGGTTCAGGGAACGACGGGGCGGACGCCATGAATGGCGTCCCTACGGCGAGCCGGGATGTTGCGTGCCGAATCCGACCGTGGTCGCGTATCCGCCGACCGGGACGGAAGCAGGAGATATGCGTTGCAATAAAAACGCACACCGTAGCGGCGGCCTCCAGGCCGCCATTTTCACGCGGTGCGATACGGGCAACGCGGACGCGGCATGCCACATCCCTACGGCGAACGGCGAAGTTTGTCCGTCATAAAATGTAATGCTGACACAGAAAAAGCCGCAGGCACGCCATGAATGGCATCCCTACGGCAAGACTCAGAGATCGGTTCATATTGTCGTCTAGGGGCAGCAGGAACGATGACCGGGCAGGTCTCGTTATAAAACCATCACACGCGAACCATCGGTCAACGACAGCCGCCCGCTATATCCTGCCATTGATTCATCATTACTCGCTCAATTATTAATTATTAATTGTTAATTGTTAATTATTAATTGTTCACTGCTCTCCCTTCCAGATCTCCTCTCCCGTTTCATCCACA
>SVGK01000137.1:0-6594 GCA_015056395.1 Clostridiales bacterium | reverse complement strand
TCATCCACAAGCCGCCATTCGTCCTCGTACCGCATTAGGAATGCGCCTTCGCCCACGGCCTGCGCGCTCAGCGCATCGCAGGGCAGTATCTCTTCAAGCCCCGCGCTCATCAGGCCGTATCGGTAGCTCGTCTGGTCGATCGTGACCCTGTCGGCCTCGAGCGTCTCGCTGTGATAGGGCTCTATGTCGCAGCTGACCGTCGCGTAAACGCCGTCCGTGAGAGGTATAAGGCTTTCAAACGTCGTCGGCGCCATCACGCCGTCGTATGTGAGTATGGCGGCGGTGGACTCGCCCGTATCGCCGAAGGACATCACGAGCTGGCGATCGCAGCCCGGCAGTATGTGTACGCGCCCCTCGCCCTGCCATAGCGTCGTGCCGTCCGGCAGGCATATCGCGGTGATCCCGTCGCCTCGAAGCACGATCACGCCGCCGACCAGCCGCACCTGCGCCCGCGCGATGTCCGTGGACAGGGCGTGTACGCTCCCGTCCGGCGCGATGACGTCGATCGAACCGTCCTCCGCGACGCCCACGGCAAAGTCCGCCGTGTGCTCGAGGAAC
Organism: Clostridiales bacterium; assembly: GCA_015056395.1. Taxonomy (GTDB): domain Bacteria; phylum Bacillota; class Clostridia; order Christensenellales; family Aristaeellaceae; genus Faecivicinus. The sequence goes on along the minus strand of SVGK01000137.1, from coordinate 6,036 downwards.
CTATAGCGCCGTTCCGTGACCCATGCGCCCCGCGTGTCTATGAGGCCCAGCCCGTCATCGTCCGCCGCCTCGGCCAGGCCGTGCGAAAACGTGCGCGCGGTCCTGTACACGGGCGCTATCGCTGTGCCGCCGTCGGCGTCGAGATAGCCCCACAGGCCCGTATCCGCGTCCTTATAGAGCATGCGCCCGTCCGAGAAGCCCTCGAGCAGCCCGCCCAGCCGTATGCCCGTCGAATCGGCGGGTGCGCCCGAACGCAGCTTCAGCAGCACGTCCGCCTCGTCGTCATAGGGGTCGGTCTGCGTCGCCAGGAACGTCACGCCGTCGTCCGTCGCGATCTGCGTGTAGCCAAGCCCCAGCAGGGAGGTCCCATCGGTCGCGAAGGCGCCCCAATCCGAACCGGCGCGGCAGAGCGCGCAATCCTGCGCCGGCGCGCATGCGTCCAGACCGAAGTCCGAGAGCAGCGCGCCGCTGCCGTCCGCCAGCGCAAAGGGCCCGTACTTCTCGCCCTGCCTCTGCACGGCATAGAGCGCACTGGGGACCAGTGGTCGTATCGTCTCGTATATCCCCGGTTCGATCACCGCGTTGCCGCCTTCGTCTATGAGCGCGGCGAAGCCCTCGCCGTTCACGGCATAGAGTGTCTCGGCCGCGGCCGTCAGGCACATGCAAAGGAGCGTTGCAAGCGCAAGGGATCTTTTGATCATGTCGATCATCGTCCTGTCGCCGTTCATATGCCGATCCAGCCGTACGTCCACTCGGCGTCCGCGCGTACGTATACGGGGATCGACGTGATGGGCGCCTCCGCCGTGAAGCGTGTGCCGCCATGATAGCGTGTGCCCGTGCGAAGGTCGATCCAATCGGCGCCCTTCGGCAGGTACACCTCGACCGTGTCCGCGCCAGCGTGCATGACAGGCGCGGCCAGCAGTTTGCCGCCCATCATGAATTCATGCTCGATCTCCCAGCACGCGGGATCGGCGGGGAACTCATAGAACAGCGTGCGTATCACGGGCCGGCCCAGCTCGTGCGCCTCGCGCATGACCTCGCGTATATAGGGCTTCATGCGCTCGCGCTGCACGAGCAGCTTTGTGATGATGCCCTCGGCCTCTTCGCCGAAGGACCAGATCTCGTTGTCTGCCCCCGTGCCGCACTTGCCGCCGCCGGTCAGTCCGCCGGGATGGTCGGTCTGCGGCTCGCGGTCGCCGTGCAGGCGCATCACGGGGCAGAGCAGGCCGTACTGGAACCAGCGTATGACCAGCTCGCGGAACGCGGGGTCCGTCGGGTCGCCGCCGTGGAAGCCGCCTATGTCGGTCGTCCACCAGGGTATGCCCGCAAGCCCCATGTTGAGTCCCGCGGCGAACTGGTTGCGCAGCGCGGCAAAGCTCGAGTGAATGTCGCCGGACCATACCAGCGCTCCGTATCGCTGAGAGCCTGCCCAGGCGCAGCGCAGCAGGTTGATCGGGTCTTCCACGCCCGCCTCGCGCATGCCCTCGTAGAAGGCCTGCGCGTAATACCGCGGGTAGAGGTTGCCGATCTGCGCGTTCGGGCCCTCGTGATAGCGGTAGAGTTCAAAGTCGTAAACCTTGTATTCAGGCTCCGCCTCGTCAAGCCAGAACAGGGACACGCCCTTGTCGAAGTAGTTCTTCTTGGCCGTCTCCCAGATGAAACGGCGCGCGCCGGGATTGGTCGCGTCGAAGTGCGTGATCAGGCTCTGGAAGTCCATCGCCACGCGCATGCCGCGATCGGTGCGTATCAGATAGCCCTTTTTCAAAAGCTCCTGATAGTTGACGGAGTCCGGCTCGACCGTGGGCCATATGGAGACCATGAGCTTTACGCCCATGTCGTCGAGCTCGCGAATCATGCTCTCCGGATCCGGCCAGAAGTCATAGTCCCAGTCCCAGTCGCCCTGGTGCGGCCAGTGGAAGAAGTCGACCACGATCACGTCGAGCGGCAGCCCGCGCCGCTTGTATTCGCGCGCGACGGAGAGGAGCTGCTGCTGGTTCCAGTAGCGCAGCTTGCACTGCCAGAAGCCCATGGCCCAGTCCGGCATCATGGGGACCGTGCCCGTGACGGAAGCGTAGTGACTTACGATGTCGTCCGGCGTGTCGCCCGCGGTGACCCAGTAGTCCAGCTGCTTTGAGGAAAGCGCCGTCCAGCGCGTCACGTTGCGCCCGAAGGCGACGGAGCCTACGGCCGGGTTGTTCCAGAGGAAGCCGTAGCCCTTGCTGGATACGACGAAGGGCACGGAGGCCTGGCTGTTGCGGTGCGCAAGCTCAAGCTCGCAGCCCTTAATGTTCAAATAGGGCTGCTGGTATTGGCCCATGCCGTAGAGCTTCTCGTCCGGATCGGACTCGAAGCGCGCCGTGATCTGATAGTCGTCCGAAGCGATGTTCGCCTTGAATTCGCGCGCGTCGATGTCCAGCGCGGAGCAGTATTCCTTCGTCAGGTCGCGGCGGTTGCGCAGGAATTCGACCAGCACGTTCTCGCCGTTCCGCATGAAGCTTATGCGCCCGCTTTTCTCGATGTGCGCCGTGAGCGCGCCGTTGGTGATCCAGGCGTCGTCCCTGAGTATCACGATGCCGGCCCAGCCGTCCTTGGGCGCTTCCAAAAGCGCCCAGTCCTTTGTATCCTCCATGGCGGACCGCACGGTGGCGCGCACGCGCAGGCTGTCCCGGCCCCAGGGCTCTATCCAGACCTCCTCGCAGTCGTAATGGTAGATCAGGCGGCTGCTCTCGGCGCGGAAGAGGTCGTTCAAACTCGTATTCATGGCGCGATTCTCCTTTCAGTAAGAAGCGATCGGGAAGGGGGATATCGAAGCGCAGGGACGGTACGCCCGCCCGCCTCGTCTGCCGTGCGCTGTCAATGCATCATAGCGGATCCACGTCCGGACGTGGACAAGCCAATTATAACTTATCTATATGCAAATTGCAACGGAAATGTTGAAGAAAGGGCCTGGAGGCGTTGATTGCGCCGGGAGTTCTGTGGTATACTGCGCATGGCAGGCGAGGCACAGGCCCGCTCGAGGAAGGAGCGGTCACATGGACGCGCAGCGCATACCCCCGTTCAGGATGGCTGACAATGTATATTCGTAGGCAGCAGGGCCGTGTCCTGCCACGTGATCGATACGGGCGCCGGGCTCGTCATGATCGATACCGGTTATCCGTTCATGGGAGACCAGATACTGGAAAGCATGCGGGAGGTCGGGCTCGATCCCGCCGACCTGCGCATACTGCTGCACAGCCACGGTCACTACGACCACATCGGAAACACCATGCGCTTCAAGGCGCTCACCGGGGCCAGGACGTATATCAGCCGCATCGACAACGAGATATGCAACGGCACCGTCGACCTCTCGTGGGCAACGGAGTTGGGATACCCCCGCCTCGCGCCGTTTGACTGCGACGTGCTGTTTGACGACGGAGCCGTCGTCGAGCTGGGGAATACGCGCATCGAATGCAGACTGGCGCCTGGGTATACACAGGGCACGCTTGCTGTGTTCATACACACGTTCCATAAGGGGCGGCCCGTCACATGCGCCATGCACGGGGGCGTCGGCGTAAATAGCATGACAAGGAGGTTCCTTTCGTGGTACGGCCTCTCCACAGACTGTCGGGAGGCGTTTCGGGAAGGCCTGCACAGGCTCGCAGGCGAACAGGTCGATCTGGTGCTCGGCAACCATCACGACCAGAACGATACGGAGGGCAAGCTGGCGCGCGTACGGGCAGGCGAAAGCTGTTTCGATACAGGCGAGTGGCGGCGCTTCCTTGCGGAACGGGAAGCCATACTGGACGCGATGCTTCAGGAGGAAGCGCGGCAGGAGAGAGGGAATGACTGAGCGGGGACCGCGCCTGCGGGACCGTGCAACCTGCAAACAGTAAAGCCCGTAATAGGTCTTTTATAGACACAAAACCTTGACAGATGAGTAATAATATGTTATATTCATTATAATTCATATGTGAGGTGATTTAAATGAATAAGTTGATTACGGCAATAGTGGCGGTGTCTCTTTTTGTCTTAGGTAGTATTACCGCTCTTGCTGATAGCATCAAAGAGATGCAGTTTTACTTAAGAGATAGCTTTTATCTCGTTGAAGAAAACAGCAACGATGATATGATTGTATTTCAATACGCCAATGACGAAGTAGACATGGCTGCTATGTTCATGTATATAGACTCATATGGTTTATCGCTTCAAGCATTTACTGAACTATACATAAATGAAGTATTTGGTGTCAAGGTCGAAAACTATAATACACTTACATATGGCAACAACACATTTAGCTTCTATAGATTTAAAGACGAAGTAGAATGGTTAATATCCATATTTGAACATAATGACGCATTTTACTGTGTAGTATTCAATTATGCTGATGTTTCCGATATGTCACTATGGACCGATACAATCATGAATATCGAGTGGCTTGATGTTGAACAACCAATTGAGCAAACAGCGGATTCAGAACCTGTTGTTGTAGAATCGGCTGACATCTCATATGAGATCAAAGATAAGAGTTTCGGTTACACACGAAATATTGGTAAAGATGTATATAAAGCCGACGTTTACAGGATCGTAACGCCCAGTGGAAAACTAAACGAAGAAGAACTACGAAAGATATTTTGGGAAGCATGTGTATCGGATCCTGAATATCAACTTCATGCTGCTTTCTTCTATCCCGACTGGAAGTATGCAACTTACGAAGGAGAAACGTATTTAGATTCTGACGCATATGCAAGGCTCTTTCAAGAGGCATTAGGAGCTGAACCAGAATATGAACGCTTCAGCTGAGGCTGATTTGCAAATAGGGTAGATATAGGGCATAGCCCTCGCTCCTCCCGTTGCATTGTACGTACCGGTCAGGTATATGGCGCTACATCGAAACATGGATTCAAGTATTACCCAGGCAATAAGCGAGAGGATCGACCAAACCAGGTCGCCTCTTTCTTATTTGAAAGACAGAAGCCTAAATACTTTGAGGCCATTTCGTTGGCTATCGCTAATCTTGTCCTGGCTCAGGGGTGAATGGCAACCCGCAAACGGTAAAATCTCTGAAAAGCAGGCGGCTTTGTGTTGACAATATGTCCGCAAACTGGTACAATGATACATGGCTTTGAAAGCTCTGTGCCATAGACAGCGAGTGCTTACGCATAAGATCCTTTGGGTCGCTCGCCGAGGCGCAATGGGATGCTACACCACCCTTGCGTCTTAAGCAGGGGTTTTTGATTGCCGTCATTCAGGACGGGAATGTGAGGTGGAAAGAAATGTCCGAAAAGAATATTGAAGCAAAGAAGTCGATCGTCGCGGATATCAAAGACAAGTTTGACCGCGCGAAGACCGTCGTGCTGGTGGATTACCGCGGCCTGACCGTCGCGGAGGACACCGAGCTGCGCACCCAGATGCGCAAGGCAGGCGTCGAGTACTGCGTGCTCAAGAACACGATGATCAACCTGGCCATCGACGGCCTGGGCATCGACGATGTCAAGAAGTCCCTGGAGGGCCCCACGGCCGTTGCATTCGGCTATGAGGATATGATCGCCCCGGCGAAGATCCTGAGCGAGTTCTCCAAGAAGACCAAGAAGATGGCCATCAAGTGCGGCGTCACCGACGGCGCCTACATCGACGAGGCCGGCGTGCAGGCTCTGGCGAACCTGCCCAGCCGCGAGGTCCTCATCGCGAAGATCATGGGCAGCATGATGAGCTCTGTGTCCAAGTTCGTGTACGTGCTGGAGGCCATGCGCAAGAAGCAGGCAGGCGAAGAATGATCGCCTGACAAAGACAATCCCAAACAATCGATAAATCTTATTAGGAGGATCCATCAATGAGCAATGCTGATATCATCTCCGCGATCGAGAGCATGACGATCCTTGAGCTGGCTGATCTGGTCAAGGAAATGGAAGAGAAGTTTGGCGTTTCCGCCGCGGCGCCCGTCGCCGTCGCCGGTGGCGCTGCCCCCGCTGCTGAGGCTGCTGAAGAGAAGACCGAGTTCGACGTGGTCCTGAAGGACGTCGGCGCCAAGAAGCTGAACGTCATCAAGGTCGTGCGCGA
>SVGK01000136.1 GCA_015056395.1 Clostridiales bacterium | reverse complement strand
GCCCCCCTGCGGCATCTCCATAAAGACGCGCATAGGCTTTGAGTCGGTCGAGGAATGGCCGAAGCTGTGGTCGATATTCAGGCAATACCCGTTGTCCATGCTGATCGTCCATCCGCGCACGCGCCGCGAATTCTACAAGGGCCATGCGCACAGAGAGCTTTTCGGCCTCTGCAGCGACGCGCCTTTCCCCTGCGTCTACAACGGCGACCTGGTCTCGATCGCGGATTTTGAGGATACGCTCGAACGATGCCCCACGACCGGCGCCCTGATGGTCGGCCGCGGCCTCGTCACGAACCCCGCGCTCGCGCGCCGGTGGAACGGCGGCGCGGCGCTCGGGCGCGAAGAGCTCAGGGCGTTCCACGATGAACTCCTGGATGAATACCGCACGAAATGGCCGCCCAAGGCGGTGCTCGGGCACATGCAGGAGATCATGTGGTACATGCTTTGCTGCTTTGACGAAGAGAAAAAGGCGCGCAAGGCGATACGCAAGGCGCAGGATGTAAAGGGCTACACGGAAGCGATCGACAGACTCTTCGAGACGTGCCCGTTCAGGGATGAACCCTGTTTTCACTTCGGGGATGAATAAACAGAGGCGACGCGCAGATTCAGCTCTGCGCGTCGTAGTCGTTTCTGTAGACCCATATGGTCCTGATCTGCTTTACAAGCCGATCGACGTCCCAGCTCTTCCGGCTCTTGATCAGGCTGTTGGGGTCGCGTATGAGTATCTTGCCGTCAGAGTCGATGCCCGTCAGCACGATGAAGTGGCCCGAGTAGGTAAAATCCCCTGCCGTCACCGAACAGATCATCGGGGAGTATTCCGAGAGATTGTCGAGTATGTAATCGGCCGAGACCTCGCCGGTCTCCACGGTCAGCCCCATGTCCCGCGCGCCGCGCTCCATGAGCGTCCAAGAGGTGCCCACGTTTTTGACATAGTCGCCATGCTCCATAGCGTAGCGCGCAACTGTGGCGGGGTCCCAGCGGTCCGTGTGCTTCAGCCCGCAGACCACGATCGAAAGCGCCGTGGGGCCGCAGCCGCTCAGGCCCAGCAGACTTTCGCCGTATTCCATGTACCCCCAGCGCTCGTCCCACTGTACCAGCAGTGGGTAGCCGTCCCCGATCTCGTCGCTCAGATTGATCTCGAACTTCAAATCGTGCTTTTCCGGATAATCCCTGACGAAATCCCTGACCTCCGCATACTTTTCGGCAAATCGCAGCAGCGTGCCCGGGATCTCCGCTTCCTCAGAGATACAGTTCGTCGTTGACGGGATCACCGTCATAAGGCAGGCCATCGCCAGGGCAATACGTCTCCGCATGGCGGCACCTCCTTCGTTCGTATTCCGATTCATTGCATGGACGAATATATTCTACATCATTCTGCAATATATTGCAATACTTTCGAAAGAAATGTCACATTTGGCCCAAGACGCGCGCTCAGCCCTTCAGCCTGCCATAGGCGTCCTTCATACGCGAGATCTCGTCCTGCGTCACCTCACTTTTGCCGCCGTACCGCACGGGCAGGTACAGACTGCGCAATTCGTCGAGCGCCTCCGGCGCGTATCTCTCCTTGTTTTCCTCGACGATCTGCAGCGTGTTCATATTGCCTCTGACACTCCCGCCGTGTGCGCGCATCCACAGAAGGCTTTTCAGATACCACGCGCGTATGCTGTCAGGGGCATTTCCTCTTCGTCTGATGAGAGATGGCCTCTGCGCGCCGGCTTCAGCGGTCTCAAGAGACTCGCGCACTTCGTTCGCATCGTCGCTGCCGTGCCGGGCCGTCTGTCTGGAGATCAGGCGCAACAGTACGATGACGAGCGTCAGCGCGATCGCGACGCCCACCCCGATCACGATGGCGCGTGCCACGGGGTTCACCTCGACCGGGTGCCTTTCGTCGAGCCCCATGACCTGCTGCATGCCCGCGCCCATGTCCAGCTGCGGCATGCTTTCCAGCATCAGCGCCTCATCCCCGAATATCATGTTCAGCAGATAATTGAGGCCTATCAGTATCCATTGTATGATGAACAGCAAAAGCGCCGCCACGGGTGCGAGTATGTGGTCGACGAACAGCATGAACGCGGCTTTGATGAGATCGGTCGCCTGCGGCTGCGAGAGCAGCCATCCCGCCGCACACACGGAACCTATGCTCAGCACATTCATCAGCTTGAACCGCGTCGTATTGACCGTCCTGTCCTCATGGCGCAGCATGCGCATGAGAAATATGGTCAGCGCGAAGTAGAGCACCATCCAGACGAGGCCCTTCGTCCAGCTCTCCGCCTGATTGGAAAGCGTCAAGAACAGCACGAAGGAAAGCCCTATCAGCATGCCCTGGAACTTCCGTGCGGCATAGTAGTAGTCAGCGACCGTCCGGTTGTTCTGTATGTAAAAATAGAGATAGATGCAGGGCGGTATGCAGAGTATCCTCTCCGCGCCCGCCTGTGCAAGCCACAGTATGACAGGCGTGACCAGCATGGGCGCATAGCGCAGCCTTCCGTCCTGCAGCCTTTGAAGGCGGTAAGAGAGCGTGCACGCGATGAAGAGCAGCGCCGTGATCAGCGAAAGGCCGCTTCCGCTTTCCCAGAGTGCGCCGATCAGGCCTAAGCACCCGAAGTAATACAGCACATCGCAATAGTACGACAGCGCGTACATAAGGCTCACAGCGACACCTCCTGCGCGACGATCGTAAGCGGCGGTTCGCCGGTGGCCTCGCGCAGGCGGTCCAGATACTGCCTGTGCAGATCGTCCCTGACGGGCGTGATATATATGAAACGCCTGCCGCGCTCCGCATGCGACGCAGCCCTCTCGACCATGTTCTCCGCGTGTTCGCGCGCGGCATAGCTCGCGCGGCCAAGGCTTTCGAGCACGACGTTCAGATGCGCCTTCCCCAGCCCGTCCGCGACTTCGCCGGTCCCGTCGCCCAGGCCGTCCATCTGTGCGTTCGTCAGGAACGTATAGGGTATGCGCATCTCCTCGAGCCTTTCGCAAAGCGCGCGCGTCAGCGAATAGCAGATCTCGAGCATCTGCTCGCCATAGCTGCCGAATGCGAACGTGTCCGCGTTGAGCAGCAGCGTCACGCAGCGCTCCGCGGTATGGTCGTATGTGCGCACCATGAGACCGCCCGCGCGCGCGGACTGCGCCCAGGCGATCTGCTTCATGGGCTCACGTCCCGTGTACTCGTGGAACCCGAGCGTGATCATGGGGTCTTCGAACAGGAAGCGCTGCACGGACACGTCGCCCAGCGTGCCGCCCAAAACGGCCTCGACGGTCGCGGCGTCCAGCGCCTTTGGCAGTACGACCACCTCGCGTTGCGTCTCAACGGTCATGGGCTTCTCGCGCAGGCCCAGAAAATCGCCCCCGTAGAGCGTGGCGCCCTTGAACAGTATCCTTCCCCGCCGTTCCATGGAGACGCGCGTGCGCCTGGTCAGCCGCTGCCTGGGCATCAGGTACACCGTGCCGGACAGAAGGCTGCGCTGTTCGGTATAGTTCTCCATGGTCAGCGGGCGTTCGGACACGAGCCCCGTGGGCACGTTCTCATCCACGCGGATGAAGGGCATGAAGCGCCGCTTCCTGTTGGTCAGTATCATGATCATCTCGAACGGCTCCCCCGGCTCGACCAGCGGCGCAGAGAGCTTCAGATCATATTCTATGCCGTCGAGCGCGTGGCGTATGGACCAAAGCTCCACGGCGACGCCGACCGCAACCAGCATCAGAAGGTAGACGATCATAATCTTCCTTCGACCGGCACCGGTATGCGGTCGATCAGATCCATGAGCCGCGCCTCGGCGTCCTGTCGCTTGACGCCAACGCCGGCTGCGATCCTGTGCGCGAGCACAGCAGGGGCGACGCGGCGTATGTCCTCGGGCAGCGCGTAATCTCGCCCGGACAGCGCCGCGTTGGCCTGCACCGCGTGATAGAGCTGTATCGCGCCGCGCGTGGAGACGCCGGCGGCGAACATGTCGTTGCGCGTGCTTTCGACCAGATTCATCAGGTAGCCCGCGACATCGTCGTGCACGAGGACCTCTCGATAGGCCTTTCGGACGTATTCCGTGTCTTCATCGGAGACGACCTTTTCCATCTCCCCGATGATGTCCACGGTGTCGCGGCGCCCGAGCACGGCAAGCTCCTGTTCGCGCGTCATGTAGCCGAGCGAAAGCCGCATGAAGAAGCGATCGGTCTGCGCCTCCGGCAGCGGGAACGTGCCATAGGATTCGAGAGGGTTCTGCGTCGCCATGACCATGAACCTGCTCCCAAGCGGGTAAGTCGTGCCGTCCACAGAGACCTGCCGCTCTTCCATCGCTTCCAGCAGCGCGGACTGCGTGCGCGGCGTCGCGCGGTTGATCTCGTCCGCAAGTACGATGTCCGCAAACACGGGGCCGGGCCTGAACTCGAATTCCGACAGCTTCTGATTGTAGAAGTCGATGCCCGTCAGATCTGAGGGCAGCAGATCGGGCGTGAACTGTATGCGCGAAAACCTGCCGCCGATAGCCCTGGCAAACGCGCGCAGCAGCATGGTCTTGCCCGTGCCGGGCACATCCTCGAGCAGCACATGGCCCGCACAGAGGAAGGCATTGAGCACGAGCTCGATCACATCGTCCTTTCCGACGATGGCCTTGGAGACCTCGGAAACTATGCTGTCGCGGTATCGCAGAAAACGCTTCACATCCGGCAACGAGACCACTCCCATCCATTGAAGTTATGCTACCATGATACTTGTAAAACCATCAATCGTCAAGAGGAAGTTTCTCATGCAGGAATCGCATGCGTCGACATCGAATCATATCGTATGGAAAATACGACCGTCAAAGAAAGGAACCGCATCATGGAAAAGCTTTCGCTGGGCAAATACACCGATTTCATCGTGGATAAGACCGTGACCCTTCTGAACATCGATTCGCCGACCGGTTATACGGAGGCCGCAGCCGCGTGGGTGAAGTCCGAGTTTGAAAGCCTGGGCTTTAGCACGCAAGTGACCAACAAGGGCGGCATACTTGTGGAGCTTGGCGGCACGGACAAGAAAGACGGGCTGCTGCTCGAGGCGCACGCGGATACGCTGGGCGGCATGGTGGCCGAGGTCAAGGAGAACGGAAGGCTGCGTCTCACGAATCTGGGCGGCATGAACCCCAACAACGCGGAGACCGAGAACGTGCGCGTCGTGACGAAGTTCAACGGCGTGTACGAAGGGACGTTCCAGCTCTGCAACGCGTCTATACACGTGAACGGCGAATACAACGACATCAAGCGCGGTTGGGACACCTGCGAGGTCGTGCTCGACGAAGACGTGAAGAATAAAGAAGACGTCGAAAAGCTCGGCATCGCCGTGGGCGACATCGTATGCTTCGAGCCGAACGTGCGCGTCACGAGATCGGGCTACATCAAGTCCCGGTTCCTGGATGATAAGCTGAGCGTCGGCATACTGTTGGGACTCGCAAAATACATCCGCGACGAGCATATCACGCCGAAGCGCGCGCTCTATGCCCATATCACCGTGTTCGAAGAGGTCGGGCACGGCGGTGCCGGCAATGTGCCCGAGGGCTGCACGGAGGCCATCTCCGTGGACATGGGCTGCGTCGGCACAGGCCTGCAATGCACCGAGCGACAGGTCTCCATATGCGCAAAGGACAGCGGCGGCCCTTACAGTTATCCGGTCGTCAAGGCGCTCATACAGGCGGCCAGGGACAGCGGCGCGGATCATGCCGTGGACGTCTACCCACACTACGGAAGCGATGTCGAAGCGACGCTTGACGCGGGACACGACCTGCGGCATGGATTGATCGGCGCGGGCGTATACGCCTCGCACGGTTATGAGCGAAGCCACAGGGACGGGGCCGAGAACACGCTCAGGCTGCTGATCGCATATGCGCTCTGACATACTGCTCCAAATGATGACGGCGGGAGGATGATCCCATGATCAGAAATGTGGCAATCGTCAGCCTGTCCAGCGGGCTGGCCGGAGAAGGCTTCGCAAGGCACGAGGTGGAGATCGGCATAAAGAGGCTCGAGAGCTGCGGGCTGAACGTCCGCTTCATGCCGCACGCGTTGAAGGGCATCGACTATGTGAGAAACCATCCGAAGGAGCGTGCACAGGATCTCCTGAAGGCGTTTCGAGACCCCGACATCGACATGATACTCTGTGCGATCGGCGGGGACGACACATACCGCATGCTTCCGTACCTGTTCGGCCATGGCGAACTGGCCGCGGCTGTCACGAGCAAGGTGTTCCTCGGCTTCTCCGACACGACCATCGACCATTTCATGCTTCACAAGGTCGGCTTGGACACGTTCTACGGTCAGTCCTTCCTGGCGGATATATGTGAACTGGACAGAGATATGCTCCCCTATACAAGGCGATACTTCGAAGAGCTGATACGCACCGGGACCATTCGCGAGATCAGGCCGAGCGATGTCTGGTACGAAAGCCGGACTGCATTCACCCCTGACCAGATCGGCACGCCGCTCAAGGCGCACACTGACCGCGGCTTCGAGCTGCTGCAGGGATCGCCGACCTTCTCAGGGAAGATACTCGGCGGATGTATCGATTCGATGTACGACATGTTCGACGGCGGACGCTACGCCGATATGCCGGCGCTCTGCAAAGAGTACGGGCTGTTCCCGGCGCGGGACGATTGGCAAGGGAAGATACTGCTTCTTGAATCCAGCGAGGAAAAGATGCCGCCGCAGGTGTATACAAACGCGCTTCGATACCTGAAGAGCGCAGGCGTGTTCGAGGGCGTTTCCGGCATACTTGTCGGCAAGCCTATGGACGAAGTGTACGAGCAGGAATACAAGCAGGCGCTTGTTGAAGTGGTCGACGATCCTTGTCTTCCCATCGTATGCAATGTAAATACAGGGCACGCCCTGCCGCGCTGCATAATCCCGTTGGGCGTGGAGGCGACCGTGGATGCGCGGGAACAGATGATACGGTTTTGACGGGGATGACACGAGTATCAGCTTGAAAAAGAACTTGAGATGTAAAGTGTGAAAGTGATCGCAAATCTCCCGATGAAGCAAACCTCTTCCGCGAAAAAACGCAGATCGACCGGCGCATGGGCCACTACCTCGACGAGCTGCGCCGCCTCGAGGCGCTTCATCTATTCGGGCCGCCGCCCGAAGCTCACGGGCCTGCCACGCGGCGCCCGCGGCGACTGGACCGACGTCGTGGACCGCTACGA
>SVGK01000135.1 GCA_015056395.1 Clostridiales bacterium | reverse complement strand
AAAAAGCAGAATCTGGGTCTTACCGCCAGAATGAAGTTTCTTCTGCAGCTGGCAGCAGCCCTTGTGTTCGTTCTTCTGATGCGGCAGATAGGTTATCTCAGCCCCAATCTCTACATCCCCTTTGTAAATAAGACCATATCCATGCCCGAATGGCTCTATTTCGTTTTTGCCGGACAATCTGCCGCGCTTCTTGAAAAACACAAGAAAAAAACGTGAAGAGTGCCGCCCACAGCGGCCCGGGGCCGCCTGTACCGGTCACGTCCCGCGTGGACATGGGTATGTATGAACGTGAGATGGGGGAGGGGACGCCGAGAGCGTCCTGCTCGAACAGTTTCCGAAACAGCCGCAAGCGGCGCATATTCGTCTGCCGACCTGCGGGAAGGTGTTCTTCGCACATAAGAAGGCGACGTACTGTTCGCGGGAGTGTTATTACAGGAAGACTGTATAGACGGCCGGGTAAGCCATCACCCCCGCGTGTATAGTCATGCGGAGATAAAGCAAGGAAAAGGCCTGAGGAAACGATGTTTAAACGAGGTGACGGATATAGTTCCGGTTTGTTTATAACGAGTTCATGTTTTCGGGATAAAATGGAATATCAGCGCAGGCAGGGTCGTTAACATATCCTCCTCATTTGCACATCCTCGGTTCTGTGCATTTGATGTGCAGGCCGAGGATCGACTTTTTCAGATGGGAGGAAAGAATATGGAAAAACAGCAGGCTCCGAACATAGAGAGCACTCTTCGTGGCCATGGTATTTTGAAAATGCCGGAGGCTTGCTACAGCGCCAGTGGCATCATTGTGAACGGCCGGAGGATAAAGACGTTCCTGTTCTCGACAGACATTGCCATCATTCGCAACTGCGATGCGGACGCTGTGTTCGCGGTTTACCCTTTCACGCCACAACAGGCCATCAGTGAAGCGATCATCAAGCATTCTTACATCCCTGTATTCTGCGGTGTAGGCGGCGGTACGACCAAGGGATTGAGGACGATCGGCCTTGCAAAGGACATCGAAAGCCAGGGCGCGATGGGCGTTGTCATGAATGCGCCGATCACGAATCTGAACCTGGCGGCGGTAGCGGCTGCGGTGGATATCCCTGTGATCATAACCGTGACGAAGGCAGACACGGATATTGAGGCACGGCTGGCCGCGGGAGCGAGCATCATTAATGTGGCCTGCGCCAGGGAGACGCCAAATCTGGTGCGCTTCATCCGGGAGAAGAATGCACAGGTCCCCATCATTGCCAGCGGCGGACCGACAAATGACAGTATCAGATCAACGATCGAAGCAGGTGCCAACGCAGTGACCTATACGCCGCCGAGTACCGCTGAACTGTTCAAAGCGATGATGTCTAATTACAGAGAGTGACAGTGAGAAGCTGAAAAGCAAGAATGCATGGATCGAAGCTACCGCCTATGGGCGGAGAAATCCTTACGGGAGTGTATGAAGTTATGACAAGCATTGAAGAGGTTTTGGAGTATCTGAACAGCGACCGCGTGGCCGACATGACCCCGGAGATGCATGCCTGTTCACTTCGGCAGAGCCAAAACGCCATTCGCCAGACCATGGAGCTGAACACGAAGTACCACACGCAGGCTGAAATCGTAGAAATCATGTCTGAGCTGACGGGCGAGACGGTAGATGACAGCGTGACCATGTTTCCGCCCTTCTATACAGACTTCGGGCGGAACATTCACCTGGGAAAGAACGTGTTCATCAATTCCTGCTGCAATTTCTAGGATCAGGGCGGTATCTACATCGGGGACAATGTATTGATCGGACACCGAGTCGTGCTGGCCACGATCGACCATGACCTCGATCCCTACGACCGAACCAACCGTTGTGCGCCTATCCGCATAGGTAACCGGGTGTGGGTCGGCTCTGGGGCGATCATCACCAAGGGCGTCACCATAGGTGATGGCGCGGTGATTGCAGCCGGAGCGGTCGTGACAAAGGATGTTCTCACGAACACCGTAGTGGGAGGCGTGCCTGCGAAGGTCATCAAGACCATTGATGTGTCTCACTCATGAGAGGTGGAGGTGGGGACGTATGGCGCATCACACCTGTGTATATCCACGTCGACCTATGGTGATTCTGATGGGTACGGGCAAGGAGAAGTCCCCAGCACATTTCATCAATCTGTATAAAACGCCGCTAAGGATCTCCTACACGTTCCACGATCTCGTATCGAAATCAGCGCTTCTCTTCAGAATCGATCAGCCTGCTTTACAAAAGTAACGATTATTGCACGTTGTATGAGTTCAGGTCCAAAATCAGCCTAAACCGAGGTCAGTATTATACAAAACAAACAGCCCGTCTCGGAGCGGTATCACTCCAAGACGGGCGAATGAGTTCCCACTTCAATTTTGATGCGAAAACTGGTGGTGCATCTGAGGGTAGAGGGATTGCAGCGATTAGTCTGCTCCATCATATCGGTTAGCGTGTCCTATATAAGGCGCGCTGCTTTGCTATATATGTTTGTGTAAGTTGCACTAAATCCCGCAGCGATTCACTCGAAACTCTTGATCACAATTTGACCAAGATCAAGGAACCATTTATTGCATTTCAAAATGCCTTGATAGTCAGAAATTCTTGCAAAATATGTCTAAATAAGCGTCAATAAATCTTCGTCTGATAACATTGCCTTAAATTCGATTGTGTGGTATCATTGTTACCAGGTGGGAACCATGTATCCCTGCGCGTCACGAAACGCTGATCCAGTAGAAAGGAGCCGTTGAAAATGAAACGCATCTCACCGTTCCTTGCGACCGTCATCATATTGCCCGTCTTTCTGTCAGGCTTCCTTCTGTCCCCCGTCTGTCATGCGGCTTCATACCCGCTATCGTCAATGGACGGCTCGGTGATCGCGGAAGTGGAGGCACCGACGGATCTTGCATACGCGCCGGAGCTGGCGACTCCGGGGGACACGCCGGAATACTACTTTTTGCCGAAGGACGGCAAAGATCCTCTGCGATTCGTCTATTACACCTCCGGGGCGGGCGATCCGATGAAGCTTGCGGAAATGGCGCAGACCGATTACGCGATGTTCTACGATGACTTTGCGGGCAGCGAGATACGCAACGAGAGCATCGCAGGGCGGGACGGCATCGCCTTCTCCTACACATGCCACTACCCCGACAGGAGCGGCAAAAACGAGGTCTACGAACAGACGGCCGTCGGCTACTGGCCCCTCGGGGACGGCCTGTTCGTGGCATGCATCGTGTCGCTGGCCTTCGACGATCCGTCCGCCTATTGGCCGGAGGCACAGCTCGCGGCAAAGCTTGAAGAGGCGCTCGGGTGCGTCACGGTCACCCGCGAATAGACAGACGCAAAGATCCTTCCCCTTTCCCGTTTCGGCGATGGCATCCGCCTCGTTGCGTCGGGCAAAGGGGAAGGATCTCTTTTTTTGTCAGGACACAAAGTGCTCAGCCCTTCAGGCCGGACAGCGATATGCCCTTGACGATCTGCTTTTCGAAGATGATGAAGAATACGAGTATGGGCACCGACGCGATCATGTTGACCGTCATGGGCACTGTCTTGTCCACGCTGAACTGGCTCACGAACGTGGGGATACCCACGGGCAGTGTGAACATATCCTCGCTCATGGCGCACAGGTACGGCCACAGATAACTGTTCCAATTGCCTATGAACGTGAATATCGAAACGGTCACGATCACGGTGCGGGAGAGCGGCAGTATCACAGACGTGTAGGTGCGGAACTCGTTCGCGCCGTCTATGCGCGCCGCTTCGATCAGGTCGTTCGGTATGCCCTTCAGGAAGCTCGACATGATGATGATGTTCATGGAGCCGGCCAGGCTCGGCAGTATCAGTCCCGCGTAGGTATCCAGCAGCTTGAGCTGGTTCGCCCAGACGAACAGCGCCACGATCGTCGCCTCGCCGGGGACCATCAGGCCGATCAGGAAGTATATGAAGAACGCATTGCGGCCATGGAACTTGAGCTTGGCGATGGCGTAGGACGCCATCGAGCAAAGGAGCGTAGTGCCCACGGTCACGATGCAGGCCACGGCCACGCTGTTGAACAGCCAGCGC
The DNA here is from genome assembly GCA_015056395.1 of Clostridiales bacterium. Classification (GTDB taxonomy): domain Bacteria; phylum Bacillota; class Clostridia; order Christensenellales; family Aristaeellaceae; genus Faecivicinus. The sequence continues at coordinate 3,124 of SVGK01000135.1, read as the reverse complement.
ACCACGGCGGTGCCGCCTGAGAGTATGTCGATGTAATTGCGCAGCGTGAACGGCGGGATAAAGTAGTGGAACGCGGAGGGTATGCTCGCCTCATCGGTCTTGAGCGACACCACGGCCATCCACAGTATCGGTATGAACGCGACCAGCGCCAGCAATATCGTGACGACCTCCAGGGCCACCACGCCCGGAGTGACGCGGCGGATCATGCCGCTGTGCGCCCTCATTTCCTTTTTCGCGCTCATGCGTCATCCTCCTCTCTTTGCAGGCGCCGCTGGATCAGCGTCAATATGATCAATATGAAGAACAACGCAAACGACATCGTGCACGCATAGCCCAGCTTCTGCTTGGTGAAGCCCTGCTCGTAGATGTAATGGATCAGAGGCTGCGTGGCACGACCCGGGCCGCCGTCGGTGATCAGCTTGATCTGCTGGAACACCTTGAACGACGCGATGATCTGCAGCATCAGTATCAGCATCGTCGTGCGGCGAAGCAGCGGCAGCGTGATCTGGAACAGCTGCTGCGCGGGGGACGCGCCGTCGATGGCCGCGGCCTCATACAGCCTGTCCGGTATGTCCTGCAGCACGGAGATGTAGAGCATCATGTTGTAGCCCTGGGTCCACCACAGCGTCGCCACGGTGATCGTGACCCACGCCAGATGCTTGTCCTTGAGCCAGAAGATCTCGAAGCTCTCGTCTGCGCCCATGGTATGCATCAGGTTGCTCAGGAAGCCCATGTTGTAGGGCTGCGCCATGTAGATCGCGATGTAGGATATGACCGCGACGCTCAGCAGATTGGGCAGGAAGAACGCGGTACGGTACACGCGCTTCATGGGCGAGGGTCGGTTGCACAGCAGCGCCAGGACCAGCGATGAGAGCATGATCGTCGGCGTCGAGTAAAGTACGAACTTGGTGGTGTTCCAAAGGGAGGCCCAGAAGAACTTGTCCGAGAGCATCTTCTCCCAGTTGTCCCAGCCGACAAAGCCCTGCTTGCCCATGAGGTTCCACTTGAAGAAGCTCATATAGGCGCCCTGGAACACGGGATATATCGTAAAGACCGTGTACAGCACGGTAAACGGCAACAGGAAGCACAACGCGATCAGATCTGTGCGGATCGCCCTGGCGCGCGCAGCCTTTTTGATGTTGGACTGCATGTTCATTCCTCCGTTTTGCGCTCAAACATCGCCCGAACCCCCGAATGGGGGCCCGGGCGTCATCAAAGGTCAGGTCACGCGATGGTGGCTTCGATCTCGTCGATGATGTTGTCGTAGGTGGTCTCCGCATCCTGCTCGCCGGAGAAGAACGCGCCGAACTGCGAGATCAGGGCATCGCGGATCGGATAGGAGTAGGCGGTGGGCTCGAAGTAGCGCACGTAGTTCGCGGCGTCCTTGTAGTCCGCGCGATAGGGCATCGCGGCGTACTCTTCGCTCTCGACGACGGCCGTGTTCGCAACGACGTGGCCGGCGGTCGCCCACTTGAGGGAGTTCTTGGAGGCATAGTCGAAGAACTTCATGCAGGCCTGGACGATCTCATCGGTATGGGTGTCCTTGACGGGCACGATGAAGGTGTGGGAATCGCCCCAGATGACATAGTCGCCTTCGCCGCCGAACAGCTGCGGCAGCAGGGTGACGCCGAAGTTCAGGCCTTCGACATTCTCAACGGTGTAGGTGTTCCACACGCCGCCCACGCAGATGGCCGCATTGCCGGCGGTGAAGTACTGGATGTACTCTTCCAGGTTCAGCGGGATATAGCCGTTGTCGTACCAGGTCTTCATGTAGTTCAGGACCTCGACGGTCTTTTCCTTGTCCATGGTGATCTCCAGATCGGAGGTGATGATCGGAGCGCCGCCATCCTGGAAGTAGTTGCCCCACCACATGCGGAACGGATCGTCGCCGGTGGTCGGGAAGGAGAAGGCGTACTTGCCCTCGGGCAGGGAGGCCTGGACCTCGCCCAGCCACGCGGAGAATTCCTCGGCGCCGTTGGGGATGGTCAGCGTGCCGTCCTCATTCAGGAAGCCTTCCAGCAGGTCCTTGTTGTAGTACAGCACGTTCGGATGGGTATCCAGCGGCACGGCGTAGATGCTGCCGTCGATGGTGCAGGCCGCCAGATTGTTCTGATTGACCTGGCCCCAGTCGAAGTCGATCGCCGCGGCGGCGTCGTCCAAAGCGGTGACGACGCCCAGATCGTACAGCTCAGGCAGCTTGGCCAGATGGCTGATGCCGATGTCGGGGCCCTTGCCCACGGCCACGGCGGTGGTCAGCTTGGTGTAGTACTCGCCCCAGTCGAGCTGGATGTTGCGAACGGTATACTCCGGATTGGTGGCGTTGTAGTTGTCGACGAATTCGACCATGACGTTGCCTTCGCCGCCGGAGAACAGAGACCAGAACATGAGCTCGTTCTCGTCCGCAACGAGTTCTTCGGGATTCTCCACCTCGCCATCCTCGTTGATGATGGCTTCGGCAAAGGCGCCCATGCAGCTGAAGGCCAGCAGCAGCGCGACGACCAAGCTAAGCAGTTTCTATTGAGGTTCGCTCCTTTCGTTCCTTGGTGCTCTATTTCACCCCGTCCACGCGGGGTTTGGACCGTGGATCAGTGATACCTTCCCTCCGGGTTCGTGGTGAGCGCGGCAAAGCGTTCCGGGTCGACCTTTGGCTTGCGGTCCGGCGTCAGCAGGCCGTTGACTTCCTGCTGGACGTCGGTCAGCTGCGTGTAGCAATAGCCCTGGCAGTAGGGGATCGCGCGTATCGCCGCCTGCTGTCCGGCATAGCGGGCAAAGAAGCCCTCTGTGCCCTTGACCTTGTCGTGATAGCCCCAGGCCCCCTCCTGGTCCTTGTCGGACTCGAATGCGAGTCCGCCGTACTCGGTCAATATGAACGCCTCCTGACCCGTTGGGACCACGCCTTCGGCGTAGGCCATTCGATGGTCACAGGCGATCCTCTCGATCTGGTCGCGGCTGGCAAAGTGCCTGGTCAGTATGTCGCCCTCGGCCGCGTAGTCGTGCAGCGAGAATATGTCCGTCTTCGTGAGTTCCCAGCCATCGTTGGCGGAGACGAGGCGCGTGCCGTCCATGGCCTTGGCCTGCCAGTAGAGCATCTGGGCGGCGGCCTGCATGCGCCTGTCGCGGTAGA
>SVGK01000008.1 GCA_015056395.1 Clostridiales bacterium | reverse complement strand
CTGTACTGCGGCGGCCAGAAGGAACTGCACAGCCTGCAGTACCTGCTGAAGATGAAGCTTGCCACCACGCAGGCCAGCGCGAACGCCGCCAAGACCAGCGCGGAGGCGCTCAAGAACACCACGCAGACCACGCCGGTCACGATACGCTGCGCCATCACCGTGATCTCGACCGTGCCGATACTGATCGTCTATCCGTTCCTGCAGCGCTACTTCGTCACCGGCATGGTGCTTGGCAGCGTGAAGGGCTGACGGACGCCGCGGAAAAACGAGGAGGGCGCGCCTATGGAAGCAAAGAAGACCGACAGGCACATGACGCGAAGCCGCTTTCCGGACGGCTTCCGCATCATGCAGGGGCGGCGCGAATATGTCACATACATCGAGCACAGCTCGCTGCGCATATGGTATGACGACCAGCCCTACCGCTTCGAACGGCACTTCCACTCCGCGGTAGAGATCATCGTGCCGGTGCAGGGCGAGGTCATATACGAGCTGACGGACCGCACGTACCACGTGCAGAAGGGCGAGGTGCTGATCGTGCCGCCCGACTGCATACACACTATGTGGATGAACGAGGGCAGCACCAGGCACCTGCTGCTGTTCGAGCCGGACCTGATATTCGGCATGCGCGACATGCTGTTCGTCGAGCCCGTGCTCAAGACGCCGGTGTACCTGTCCGGGCAGACGGAGCTGCAGCAGGAGGTCAGGCAGATACTCCTGCAGGTGGTCGCCTGTTACGCCCAGAAGGAGCCCCTGTGGAACTCCATGTGCTACGCGCAGCTTTTGCAGATGTACGCGCGGCTGGGCCAGCACTTCATGGAGCAGGGCTATGTCTACCGCCCCGAGGATCCCAACATGGACACGGAGATCATCGAGAGCGCGCGGCTGTACATCGACCAGCACTACATGGACGACATAGGCCTTGACGACGTGGCGGCGTTCAGCGGCTTCTCCAAGTATTATTTCTCGCGCGTATTCAAGCAAAAGCTGGGCGTGTCGCTCTCGGACTACCTGCGCACGAAGCGCCTGAGCGTGGCCGAGGACATGCTGATACACACGCAGAAGCCCATGCACGAGGTGGCGGGCGCCTCCGGCTTCGGCAGCATCGCCACGTTCAACCGCGTGTTCAAGGAAGTGAAGCACATCACGCCGACGAAGTACCGCGAGATCTACGGTGACTTCCTGTAAATGGGACAGCAGGGACGGCTCTCGCTGTCCCATTTCTGCTGCCCGAAGGCTGCCGCGCCTGCCTTGCGGCGACGATTTTCAAGGGGAAAGGGTGACCATCCATGCTGAATGAACTGGTAGGAGCCGTCGCGCAGGTGCTGCTGTTCTCTTCGATACCGCTGATCGTCTGGGCGTTGACCGCGCGCGGCAGTATGCCGTTCCACGTATGGATCGGCCTCAAAAGGCCCGTATGCGAGGATGCGGCGCGGACGGCCCTGCTGGCCGCCGCGGCCACGGCCCTCTACGTCGCCCTCACGGCCCTATGCATGCGGGCGCTCCCGAAGGGCGTCACGACGGCCAGCGCGCAGTTCGCGGGGCAGGGGCCGGGGGCGCTGCCCGCGGTATTCGTATATGCGTTCCTGCGCACCGCGTTGTCCGAGGAGATATTGTTCCGAGGGTTCGCGCTGAAGCGCGTACAGGCGGCCGCCGGGTTTGAGATCGGCAATGCCGCGCAGGCGCTGCTGTTCGGCCTTGCGCACGGCATACCGCTGGGCCTTGTCACGCGGAGCGTGTGGACGGCCATACTGCTGACGCTGCTGCCGGGCCTGTTCGGCTGGTTCGAAGGGTGGCTGAGCGAGAGAAGGTGCTCGGGCTCGATCATACCGTGCATACTGCTGCACGGATGTGTGAACATGGTCACGGGCGTGGTTTCGGCGCTCTCGTGACGGTGGGACGGTGGGGACGGCTTCGACCGTTCCATTATATGTGAATAATGTGTACATCGCCCAAAGAATGAGGGCTGTCTCAGCAGAGACTGCAAACCCGGTATAATCCTCCTCCATCTTTTCTTTCGCTTTCATCTCCGCATCGAATCCTGATATCTTGCGATTTTTCTATTGCTTATGTTCATGAAACGTGTTACAATTCGACATATTGATGGAGGCGCAAGATGGCGATCGCTCCCGACACCATGACAAAGCTGCAGAGGGATGAGATCGTCGTCTTGCCTGTTCTTGACAGGATCTGCGATATGTTGAATGCGGACTACTCTTCGCAGTTTCAGCAGCCAGAATGGGCAATAAAAAATCAGGCAATCGCAGCTAAATGCCTGATTTCATGGGGGTTAGGCTCGTGTTCACATTCATGTGTTTGTATCCATTTGCCTGATAAGATTTCAATCCTCCCGGCCAGCGCGTCCGCCACCATGCTTTTGAAGCCCTCCCTGTGCTTCGTGCTCGTGCCCGTGATGCCCTCGTCCGAGTAGCGTTCTTATCCGGTACTTTTGGACATGGTCAAAAACCGGGGCTTTTGCCCCGGAAAACGAAATGACAGGCCTCTTTTCAGCCTGTCATTCAATTATATTCCCATAGAAGTTGTCGTACACTGCGATCTCATGGTGTTTCTGGCCATCCACCCTGACCGGTTCATCTATATTGAACGAATATGCTTGTTTGTCAAAAGCAGGGCCGCTGTGATCGTGAACCCGGCCGCGCAGATGGCGAGAAGCACAGCGCTGCCAAAGGCCTGAAGTGCCACCCCCGCCAATACGGAGGCAATCGGGATCATTCCCTGTGAAGCTACGCTCAGAATGCTGCCGACCTTGCTGAGCTTGTTTCGCTCCACCCGGCACTGGATGGTGGTGCTGAGAGGAATGTTGATAAAGGAGAGCAGGAAACCCACCGCAAGACATCCTGCACTGAACACCAGCAAAAAAGCGTTCAAGGAGACGCTCGAGGCCACCAGCCACCAATATCCGATCGCCACAGCGGTCATCATGCCCGAAAAGACGCACAGCCTTTTGGCGACCTTCAGACCGCATTTTTCTTCTTGCGCGCTGGCGCTGATCAACACAGCGCCGATCAGGGAACTGGCACCGATGCAGACGCTGAACACGGATGCCCACAGTTCCGGTTTCAGAACGCCGTCAAACAGATAGGCCGGGGCAGCCGCCACATCCGTCCTGATGAAATATGGAATGAAATTGCCGGTCACAGGCGTGAAGAAGAAGTTGATGAACAACGCTGCGCCCAGGATGGCCATGATGGCTCTCTGGTTTTTCAGGTACAGTACGCCATCCTTCATATCTGAAACCGCGAGACGGAGCGTTATCGGCTCTGCGGAGGGCGTGTGATCATAGCGGATCAGCATTTCCGAGATGCCGGAGGCGATGAAGCAGGCGCCCACAGCCAAGAAGAGCACGTTCAAAGGCAGCGCCGCATACAGGATGCCGGCCAGTATGACCCCCAGGATCGACTCCATGGAGCTCTTGATGGAAAAATAGGCGTTCGCCTGCTGTAATTGCTGCGGCTCCACGATGCTCGGCAGCATCGCTCCTGCCGCGGGCTCAAAGATACCGCTGACCACATTGCCCAGGATGCCGAGGATGAACAGGATCGCGATATGCGCTGTTGACGATGGCAGAATCATCATAAGGACAGTCGCCAGTATGATCATCCCGCCTTTGATGTAATCACAGACAAACATGATCTTTGCCTTGTTGACGCGGTCCCCAAGGACACCGCCGACGGGCGTGAAGAGCACCAGCGCGGCTCCGCACAGGGCAAGATACAAGCCCTGCAGAAAGGCATTGTTTTCGCTGATCTCAAGAATATAGAAGCCTACGGCGAAGCTGTACAGCAGCGCGCCCAATTCTGAGACCAGAGCGCCAAGGAAGACCAATCGATAGTTTCTGTTTGCAAATACATTGCCGGTTTTCTTTTCATCGCGCATCATTGGTCAGTTCCTTCCAAATCCGTGACAGGTTCTGATTTCTCAGCAGGTCCAGGATTGTCTCAATGCTGTCTGCAGCCGTCGCGCCCAGGCCGTCATCGAGGATGACATCATTGTGGTACACCGGGTAGCGCAGCGTCTGGATTCCATAATCCGGCGCGGCGTCAAACTGCCGGACGGCTGCCAGGACGCTGCGCAGGCACTCCGTTGCTTCCGCGTTTTTTCCTTCCAGCGTATGGATATGTGCCATCACGGTATACATGCTCGCCATGAGCTTATCGACAAAATCCGCTTTTTCTCCCTCCTTGAGGGGAACCAAATACGCAATAAGCCCGGACAGCATTCGCTTCGCGCTTGCATAATCCCCGCGTGCGGATAAAACCAGCGCATACCCGACGACGGAATTCACCAGACCAATTGTGTTGAGCAGCAATGATTCAGCGAGGAACGACTCCGCCTCCTCGTGCTTTTTCAGTTCCAGCGCCAGCACTATACCGATCGTATCGCTGTATACACTTCCCGCGTTATTCTTCTTCAGCAATTCAACGCATTTTTCGCGTTCGCCAAGAAGCAGCCAGGCGCTGGCCATTTCCCCGCTGATCGTCTGCTCGCTGATCTCAGGGTCATGGTTCTGTGAAATAAGCAGCTTTGCCTGCTCCAATAATGCCAGAGCCCTTCTGGTTTCAGCATGGTCTTTGCTGCCGACGCCAAAGAAGGCATACACTTGAGCGCAGCCATGAACAATTTCAAAGGAATTCGGATACTTTTTGAGCGCTTTCTCCGCTTCGACCAGCGCCTCAGGATTCCTGACCCGGCAGTATTCTCTTAATCTTTCTTCGATGGCGGCAATCCGATTGTCCTTCAGTCTGTAGCCCAGAAGAACATCCATCGATGTGTCAAAAAAGTCCGCGATCTCAACGAGCATGCTGAGTTCAGGTATCGTTTGCCCCGTTTCCCATTTGTATACTGACCCGACGGTTACACCCATGGCTTCAGCGAACTGCTCCTGAGTTAATCGCCGTTCTTTCCGAAACGCACGGATGTTTTCTGCCAGTGACAACACCATATTCAAAAACCTCCCGTGTAATGATCTACTTATATTATAATCCAAAAGACACGGGAGATGAAGATACTGCCAATATCATTAATATAGTTTTTTCACATATTGACAATATGGGTTTTTGTTTACATATAGCCGCAATACAATATACAAGTCTGCTCCCGCTATGGCAGAAGGTTTGTGACTAAGCGGAAAAAAGTGATTACGAGGGCAGAGTGCGGCCATGGACGTTTAGCCACCTTCCCTTGCTATTCCGTGCAGCGTCTTTATCCAGTAGCATTGGATCAGGCCCAAAATCAAATAATCCGGGGCTTTACCCCCGGAAAACGGAATGACAGGCGCTTTATTTTGGCCTGTCATTCACTCATATTCCCTATGAAGTTGTAAAACACAGTGATCTCGTGCAACTTCTTGCCATTCACCTTTACGGGCTCATGAGAAGAGTTTATGGGACAGCAGGGACGGTTCTTGCTGTCCCATTTTGTGTGGATACAGCGTGCATCGCCCAAAGAAAAATGGGACGGTCGGAACCGTCCCTCCTGTCCCTCTTTCCCGTTCTTCCCCCTACATGTCCGTCCTGACGGAATACTCCTTCCACGCCTCCAGCTCGCGCAGACGTCCCTCCAGCGTCGCGCGCACGGCCTTCACCGCGTCGTTGCCCAGCAGCAGACGCTGCGGCGCGTCGTCGCGCTCGAGCACGTCGATCAGCACGTCGCCGGCCTTGTCCGGGTCGCCGGGCTGGTTGCGCTGGTTCACGGCGTTCTGCGGCGAGCGCTTCCACGCGGTGTCCTGATAGTCGCCTATGGTCAGCGCCGCGCCTTTGAGCGATGAATCGTAGAAGTGCGTGCGGAACGCGCCGGGCTCGACGATCAGCACCTTGATGCCCAGCGGCCTGCACTCGGCGGCGAGGCCCTCGCTCATGAGCTCCAGCGCCGCCTTGGTGGAGGCGTAGTAGCCCGAGGCCGCGCCCGTGCGCACCGCGCCGATCGAGCTTATGTTGACGATCGCGCCGCTGTGCCGCGCGCGCATTTCCGGCAGCACCGCCTGTATCAGCGCGACCGGGCCAAAGAAGTTGGTCTCGTACATCGCGTCCACGCCGCCGCGGTCCGCCTCCTCGACGGAGGAGCGATAGCAGTAGCCGGCGTTGTTGACCAGCACGTCGATCTGACCGAAGCGCGCCCTGGCGGCATCGACCGCCTGCGCGATGCTGTCCGGCTTCGTCACGTCCAGCGCGACGGCCAGCGCCGTGTCCGGGTAGTCCTTCACGATGCTCTGTACCTTGCCGAGATCGCGCGCCGTCACGACCGCGTTATAGCCGCGCCGAAGCACCGCCTTGGCGATGCCCGCGCCCAGTCCGCCCTCGCTGCAGCCGGTGATGAGCCAGGTCTTGTTCATGGATGTGTCCTCCCTTTTCATTCTGTTTTCTTTATGTTATCACGGGCTTGGAACGTTGTCAAGCGGTGGGATCAGACTGCCTTCGTGCATATCGCCGCGGCCGACTGCGTTTCCCGAACAGGCAAAAGAAAAGCCCATCCTTACGGATGGGCCTGTGGTACACCTTCAGGGGCTCGAACCCTGGACACCCTGATTAAGAGTCAGGTGCTCTACCAACTGAGCTAAAGGTGCGCAACCAACGATGATTATTATATGCAAAACAGGTCGATTTGTCAAGCGGATTTCGCGGTTTCATTTTCATTTAACAAGGAGCGCCGCCAGGCGTATGGTCACCGGATCTGCCGCCAGCGCACGACCATGCTCGCGTCGCCCAGGCTGTACACGCGCATGGGGACGAACGGCACGATGCGCACGCGCTTGCCCTGGGCGCGACCGCTGAGCATTTCGTCGCACAGCGCGCGCATGTCCCGCGCGGCCTGTATCGTGAGCCTTCGGCCGTGCGGGTGCCTTTCGCCGCGCACGCCCTGCAGCCTGTGCCCGCCCAGCCAGCGGAACTGCGCGTAGGGGGCGAGCTTCGGGAGCACACGGTCGAGGCTGTCGCGGTAGGCGGAGGTGGTCAGGCAGCCGGGCATCCACATCCAGATCGCCTCGCCGGAGCCGAACGCGTCGCCCGTGAACAGCAGCCCGTCGCGCGCAAGGGCGAACAGCATGCTGCCGGGCGTGTGCCCCGGCGCGGATATGGCCGTGAGGCTGCGCCCGCCCAGGTCGAAAACGTGGCCTTCCTCGATCGCGCGGAAGCGCCTGTGCCCGAGCTGCCTTGGCGGCAGCGCGTAGAGCGCGTGGCCGGCCGCGTACAGCGGCCCCAGCGTCCGCCACGCCCTGAGGTCCGCGCCGCCCAGATAGATGTTCTCGAATTCGGCGGCGCGGTACATGTGGTCGATGTGCGCGTGCGTGAGCGCCAGGTCTATGGGCTTGTCCGTGTACTTGGAAAGCAGCGGCATGAGGGGGGCGCGCGCGGCGCCCGTGTCTATGCAGAGCGCCCGCGTCTCACCCTCGACCAGATAGAATGAATCCTCGTTCGCGTCGTCAAAGGCCCATACGCCCGCGCACAGGCGCTCGACGCGCGTGTCATTCATACCGCATGACGGCGGCCTTCGGCAGATCGGCGTCGGGCGTGACGTCGATCTCGTTGGGCAGCAGCTGCGCGCCCGTCAGCGCCACGAAGCGCTTTTCGTCCGTCACGGGGAAGTGGCAGTATTCGTTGGCGAAGTGCATGGCGATGGCGGTCTTCGGCTTTGCCAGCTCGATGACCCTGACCGCCTGGTCAGTGTCGATGGTGAAGTGCCCGCCTATGGGCACAAGCAGCACGTCCGCGCCGGACATCGCCGCCAGCTGCGCCTCGTCCGGCATGTGGCCCAGGTCGCCCAGGTGCACCACCGTCACGCCGTCGCCCGTCACGCGCATGATCAGGTTGTCGCCGCGCAGCTTGCCGCCCTCCGGGTCGTGGAACGTGTGCGTCATGCTGACCTTTATGCCGTTCACGTCGTATTCGCCGACGCTGTCGAGCACCCTGGGGCTGCCCTGCAGCGAGGCGACGTAGTTGTGGTCGAAGTGGCCGTGGCTGGTCAGCGCCGCGTCCGCGCGCGCCGTGCAGAGCGGATAGCCGACCGTATCGTCAAAAGGATCGGTGACCAGCGTCGTGCCGTTTTCGAACGTCAGGGAGAAACAGGAGTGGCCGTACCATTTGAGCTTCATAGCGATGCCTCCTCATTTATGGATGGAATGTCGTGTATATGATTTTATCACAGCATGCGGCATGAAATCAAGCCCCTTGCGGACCGCGAATGGCTTGCCACGGATGAAAGAACGTGATAGAATAAACGATACGTGAAGGGGGAGGGGAGCGCATGACGGATGCCGAGCTGATGCGCGCTGCGCTTGAGGAGGCCGAGGCGGCCCTGAGCGAGGGCGAGCTGCCCGTGGGCTGCGTGATCGCGTGGCGGGGCGAGATCGTCGCGCGCGCCCACAACAGGCGCGAGCAGCAGCGCGATCCCACAGCGCACGCGGAGGTGCTCGCGCTGCGCGCGGCGGCCGAGGCGCTGGGCGACTGGCGGCTCAACGGCTGCGTAATGTACGTCACGCTGGAGCCGTGCCCCATGTGCGCCGGCGCCATAGTGCAGGCGCGCCTGGACAGGGTGGTCTACGCCGCGCACGACCCGGCGCAGGGCTGCGCCGGCAGCGTGTACCGCATCACAGAGGATCCTGCGTTCAACCACTACTGCCGCGCGGACGGCGGAGAGATGGAGGACGAGGCCAGGGCGCTGCTCGACCGCTTCTTCCAAAAGGCGAGGATGCATAATTATACTGCTAATTAACCGAAAATATGCATTAAATGGCGCTGAAACGGCTTGACATCGCCGGAAATATGCGTATAATTACACATGTGATTCCGAAAGACAAATACATGGAACGGAGCGTATTTCAAATGAAAGAGTTCAAAAAGATCGTACTGGCGTATTCCGGCGGACTGGACACCTCCATCATAATCCCCTGGCTCAAAGAGAACTACCCGGGCTGCGAGGTCATCGCGGTATCGGGCAACGTCGGCCAGGTGGGCGAGCTGGACGGCCTGGAGGAGAAGGCGCTCAAGACCGGCGCGAGCAAGCTCTACGTCGAGGACCTGAGCAAGGAGTTCATGGACGATGTGATCGTGCCCTGCATGCAGATGGGCGCGAAGTATGAAAACATCTACCTGCTGGGCACCTCCATGGCGCGCCCGATCATCGCAAAGCGTCTGGTCGAGATCGCCAAGAAGGAGGGTGCGGACGCGATATGCCACGGCTGCACCGGCAAGGGCAACGACCAGGTCCGCTTCGAGCTGGCCATCAAGGCGTTCGCGCCGGACATGCCCGTGATCGCGCCCTGGCGCATATGGGACATCAAGAGCCGCGACCAGGAGATCGACTACGCCGAGGCCCACAACGTGCCGCTGAAGATCAGCCGCGAGACCAACTACTCCAAGGACAAGAACATGTGGCACCTCTCTCACGAGGGCCTGGAGCTCGAGGATCCCGCGAACGAGCCGAAGTACGCCGGCAACATGGAGATGGGCGTCACGCCCGAGGAAGCGCCGGACGAGGCCGAGTACGTGTCCATAGACTTCGAGAAGGGCGTGCCCGTGGCCGTGAACGGACAGAAGATGGATTCCGTCGACCTGCTGTGGAAGCTCAACGAGCTGGGCGGCAAGCACGGCGTGGGCATCATCGACATCGTCGAGAACCGCTTGGTGGGCATCAAGTGCCGCGGCGTGTACGAGACCCCCGGCGGGACGATACTCTATCAAGCGCACGAGATGCTGGAGATGCTGTGCCTGGACAAGTACACGCTGCACTACAAGCAGCGCATGGCGCTGGAGTTCGCCGACCTGGTCTACAACGGGCAGTGGTATTCGCCGCTGCGCGAGGCCATGACCGCGTTCGCCACGAAGACGCAGGAGACCGTGACCGGCACCGTGAAGCTCAAGCTCTATAAGGGCAACATCATCGGCGCGGGCATGACCAGCCCCTATTCGCTGTACGATCCGGAGATCGCCACCTTCGAGGAGGACGACGTGTACAACCAGGCGGATGCCGCGGGCTTCATCAACCTGTTCGGCCTGCCCACGGCCGTATACGCAAGGATGAAGGCAAAGAACGGGATCTGAATAATGAGGAATTAGGAATGAGTAATGAGTAATGAATAGCCCCGGTAAGGAACATCGCCTTCCGAGCTGATAATTACTCATTACTCATTAATCATTATTCATTGTCGACCGGGGCTTTCCCTTACGGATGGCCCCGTTTTGACCTTTGAAAGGAGCATTTTATGAAGCTTTGGGCAGGACGCATGACGGGGGATGTCGACGCGCGGCTGAACGAGCTGAACGCGTCCATAGGCTTTGATTCCCGCATGATACACGAGGACATCGCCGGCTCCGTCGCGCACGCGACCATGCTGGGCGAGACGGGCGTGGTGTCGCGCGAGGACAGCGCCGCCATCGTCGAAGGGCTGAAGGGCATCATAACGGACATCGACGCAGGGACGCTTCAGATCGACATGACGGCCGAGGACGTGCACACGTTCGTCGAGGCGGAGCTCACAAGGCGCATAGGCGACGCGGGCAAGCGGCTGCACACGGGCCGCAGCCGCAACGACCAGGTGGCGCTGGACATAAGGCTCTATCTGGCCAACGCGATAAAGCGCATACAGGCGCTTGCGGAGGACTTCATACGCGCGCTGTGCGAGACGGCCAGGGCGCATCTGGGCACGGTCATGCCGGGATACACGCACCTGCAGCGCGCGCAGCCCGTGACGCTGGCGCATTACATGATGGCCTATGCGAACATGCTTTTGCGCGACCTGGACCGCCTTTCGGACTGCCTGAAGCGCACGCGCGTGAGCCCGCTGGGCTCCGGCGCGCTGGCGGGCACGACGTATCCGCTGGACCGCGCGCGCGTGGCGCAGCTGCTGGGCTTTGAAGACATCGCGCACAACTCGCTGGACGGCGTGTCCGACCGCGACTTCGCGCTGGAACTGCTTTCGGACCTGTCGATACTGATGATGCACCTGTCGCGCTTCAGCGAGGAGATCTGCCTGTGGTGCAGCTGGGAGTACAGGTTCGTGATGCTGGACGACAGGTTCTCGACGGGCTCGTCGATCATGCCGCAGAAGAAGAACCCGGACATCACCGAGCTGGTGCGCGGCAAGACGGGCCGCGTGTACGGCGACCTGATGGCGCTGCTGACCGCCATGAAGGCACTGCCGCTGGCCTATGACAAGGATATGCAGGAGGATAAGGAGGCGCTGTTCGACGCCATAGATACGGTGTGCGTGTGCCTTGAGGTGCTTTCGCCCATGCTGCGCACGGCGACGTTCCATCCGGACAACATGCGCGCGGCCGCGGCGGCAGGGTTCATCAACGCGACGGACTGTGCGGACTGGCTGGTCGGGAAAGGCATGCCCTTCCGCGACGCCTACGGCATCGTGGGACAGCTGGTAAGGCTGTGTGTGGAACGCGGCGCGACGCTTGAATCGCTGCCGATCGAGGAGTACAGGGCGGTGTCCGACGTGTTCGACGAGGGCGTGTACGATGCGATCGACCTGGGGCACTGCGTGGAGCGCAGGAAGCTCGAAGGCGGTCCCGCGCCTGAGACGGTGAAGCGGGAGATCGAGCGGGTGGAAGGACTGCTGGCCAAGGCCGCGGAATGACATGGGAAAAGGGGCTGCCCCTGTTGCGGGGCGGCTTCTTTTGCGGTGACGGTCGGTGTGCTGCGACGCGGGAGGACGTGGCGGCGTGGACGCCGCCGATGCGGGTGGGGTTTCGATACAGTCTTCCGTGCCCATGTGCGTATCAGTTGCCGAACAAACAACGCAGGTCACCGTAGGGACGCCATTCATGGCGTCCGCCCGGCCGTCCCTGCGGCGATATGCATTTCGGATGGCGAACGAACATCGCCGGTTCCCCGTAGGGACGCGGCATTCCGCGTCCGCGTCGCCTGTGCGCTGCTGCGTGGGACGTGGCGGCGTGGACGCCGCCGCTACGGGTACGGATCCAAACACGATGCTCCGTCCATTTCCACCTTCTCCTTCCGGCACGAAAAAAGACCGCGCGTGCGGTCTTCTTTCATTTTCCATTATCCTACCGAACATACCTCGTCGTGCGCGCGCTGCCCGACGACGGGGAACGGCGGCCGGCGGTCGATGGTACGGCCGGAGCGGCCGTGCCGCCCTGGCGCTGGGCGCGCAGGCGCGCCTGGCGTTCGCGCTCGCGCTGTATGCGCCTGCGCGTCGCCTGGCGGTCATCGTGTATCAGCCACAGCGCGTTGAACACGCTCACGATGCTGAACACGAGCAGCAGGACCTTCGTGATGTTGTTGTTGATGAAGCCCATGGCCGAATTGACGCGGTCTATGGCGAAAAACACCACGTACATCGCGGCGATGATGATAGCTACGTGCGGCAGTATCTTGCGCAGCATGGCATTCCCTCCCAGAGCGGCTTATTCGGGTTCGACCACCATGAGGATGTCGCTGCACTTGCGGCCTCCGTCACTGGGGTTGCTGATGACCTTGTCGTTGAACACCATCTGCGAGGTGTCGCCGCCGTCCATGTTGTAGGCGGCCTTGCAGCCCAGGTCGTGCATGACCTGCGCAAGCTCCTGCATCGTGGGGCCCTTCGCCTTCTTCGAACGGCCGTCCGCCACGAAGAAGCAGTAGTGCCCGGGCTCGTAGTAGCCCACCGCCGTGCGCGGATTGCTCTTCGCGACGTCGGTGTTGAATTCGCTCAACGGGTCGCCGTTCGCATCCAGCAGCGCGGGGCCGAAGTTCCACGCCTGGTACATGCCGCGCGCGATGGCCTCGGAGGCGTTGAACTCGTACGGGGCGTAGGTCTCCATGACGCCGTCCCAGTACAGCACGCATATGTCGCGCTCCAGCACCCTTTCCTCCCTGTATACGGTGCCGTTGCGCGCCACGAAACCTTCGCTGCGCGTGCCGTAATAGTCGCCGTTGACGGCCACGATGCCGCCGTGACGCCGCGCCATCTCGCGGGGCCATTCCCTGAATGAGCCGTACTTGTCCTCCGCCAGCGCCGTCTGGAAGCTGGAGATGTCCTTGATGTAGAAATCGGCGACGTAGTAGATCTGCTTGTCGCCCTCAATCTTCTTCACGGTCATGTTGATGTTGGGGCTCCTGTAGGCGTCGTCCGACTGATGCACGCTCGTGCTCTCGAACTTCTCGGGCCACTTGTGGCCGAAGTAGCCCACCGGTATGGGCTCGGCGGTCGCCGTCGGCGCGGGCACGGCCGTCGCCTGCGGTGCCTGCGTCTCCTCCGGGATCTCGGGGACCTCTTCGATCAGCGCCGCTTCCGTCGCGACGGGCATATCCGTCGCAGCGGGCTGTAGCTCTACGGGCGCGGCCTGCACCGCCGTCCCGGGGCGCGCGGAGACGATGTTCGCGGAGACCCTTGCGCGCGGCAGCACGTGGTGGAACAGCGCGAACACGATGATCGCCACGGCAAACACCAGTATGTCCGCCACGATCACGCACCAGAGAGGCAGGGGGCGCTTTGCGAGCTCCCTCTTAAGCCACGCCGTGAAGCGGGCGAAGCGTCCGGCGCCCGGCCGCTTTTGCGGCTGACGCCTGTTCTGCGCTGCGGGCATGGCTCATATCCTCCCCTTCCGGTAGACGAATTTTCCCTGTATGACGAAGTTGGCCAGGAACAGTATGACCTCGACCAGTATCTTCGCCAGCGCCAGCGGCCAGCCCAGCGTGATGTTCAGGAAGCGTATCAGGAAGTAGTTGACGATCAGCACGCATACGGCCAGAGCCGCGTACTTCGCCGCGGACTTCCCCAGCGATTCGTTGCCGTTGAACACGACCTTGCGGTTGACCAGGAAGTTGACCGTGGCGGAGATGATGCGCGCCAGCACGACGCTGAACAGCAGCGCCTTCTCGCGCGGGAACATGCGCAGGAACGCGGCGTTGAACAGCAGCACCAGCACGTAGTCCACCACGAACGCCAGCAGCGAAGATGCGCAGAACTTGAATATGCACATGTAGATCTTGAAGCTGTCGCGGAAGGGATTGAAGTGCGAGGAGGCGTTCTCGTCCAGATAGACCGTCTCGATGACCTCTTCGACGATGGGCGTGCCGGACTGCGCCGCGCTCAAAAGCATGTTGATCTCGTACTCATAGCGGTCGCCGGAGATCTCCAGGAACTCCGCCATGAGCTTGCGGTCGAACGCGCGCAGGCCGGTCTGCGTGTCGTAGACCTTCACGCCGCTTGCGATCGAGAACACGTGCCGCGTGATGGAGTTGCCTATGCGGCTCTTCGCCGGCACGTCCCCGTCGAACCTGCGGCTGCCCAGCACCAGCGTGCCCGGGCGTTGGGCGGCGGACGCCGTGACGCGGAGTATGTCGGCGTACTTGTGCTGCCCGTCCGCATCCGCGGTCACGGCCAGCGTGCATTCCGGGTGCTTGTCCAGCACGTGGCGCATGGCGGTCTTCAGCGCGGCGCCCTTGCCGCGGTTCTGCGGATGCGTGAGCAGCTCGCAGCCCGCGGGCAGCCTGTCGAACACGGCCCTGCACTTTTCGGAGCTCCCGTCGTTTACGATGATCGGCACGAAATCGGCGTTCCCGGCAAACTGCGCAAGCAGGCCCAGAAGCTTCTCGTCCGGTTCATAGGCGGGTATGATCAACGCTGTCGGCATGAAAACGACTCCTTACAGATGAAATGAACGAAAAAGAACGGCAACCTGTATTGTAACATCAATATGTTAAAATTATGATACAAGAATCAGAAATGTCTATTGAATGTGAAGCGGGAGGGGAAGGGAGGAATATGATCCGAAGGGTGTATGTCGTGGAACGGATATATACGTAAACGGCCCGCAGGGGCGCCGTCCATGGCGCCCGCGCCCCCGGCGGTGTCATCGCAAACGGCAGGGCGCTCGGGCGAGACAGGTCTCGCCCCTACGGGTATGCATGGGGGAGACGTGGCGGCTGATAGCCGCCGCTACAGAATTGGGGGACGTCTAACGACCCCGGACTCTGTCTTCCCCATTCAAGCCGCTTGCCCCGCCGCTATCCGGCCATCAATTCCGAATTCCGGATTCCGAATTCCGAATTAAATCCTCCCATCTTCCCGTCTCCGCGCTCCTCTTCGCCGCGTCCAATACGCTCAGCAGCCGCGCGCCGTCCTCGATGCCGCAGGGGCTGGGGCGGCCATGCGCCACGCAGTCCAGGAACGTGTAGTAGCAGTGTATGTGCCCTCTGTCCCAGCCCACGGCGTTCTTGGACGGCGGGAAGCCGCCGCCTGGCGCGGGATACCTTCCCACGGTCTCTATGGCGGTAAAGCCCCTGAGCCCGCCCAGCGGCGCTTCGGGCAGCGTCGCGTCATAGAAGTTCAGGTAGTTCGGCTGCATGCTGTCCCAGGAGAGCGCGCCCCTGTCGCCGCGCAGCTCTATGGTCAGGTCGTCGTTCGAGCCGGTGGCGATCTTGCTCGCCTCCACGGTGGCGATGGCGCCGCCCGGCATGCGCATGAGCGCCACGGCCATGTCCTCGGCAAGCGCATCGGTCATGCCGCTGGAGGGCGTCGGGCGTGACGGATACAGCGTGCGCGACGCGCAGAACACCGCCTCCGGCCAGCCCGCCAGCATGGCGATCAGGTCGACCGCGTGGCTGCCCATGTCGAGAAGCGCGCCGCCCTGCGCGCCCTGCTTCCAGCCTATGGGTTTGCCGGGGTCTATGGAGCCGGAGTGCAGGTAGCGCGCCTGCGCGCTCAGGAGGTGGCCTATGCGCCCTTCCTCGACCAGCGCCTTTGCCCTGAGCATGGCGGGCGTGAAGCGGTTGTTCATGACCATGTGGCCGATCACGCCGGCTTCCTTCACCGCGCGCGCGATGCGCCATGCGCTTTCGGCGTCTACGGACAGCGGCTTGTCGATGTATATGTGCTTGCCCGCCCTGACCGCCGCCAGCGCCATCTCCTCGTGCAGCGCGTTGGGCGTGCAGATGGACACGGCGTCCACCTCCGGGTCGTCCAGCACCGCCCGCCAGTCGTCCGTGCAGCGCAGCCAGCCCTCCCGTTCGGCCGCGTCGCGCGCCGCCTCTGCCCTGTGCGCGCAGATGTGTACGAGCCGGGCGCGGAAGTCCGCCTCCGGGTAGAACAGGCTCAGGCTCTTCAGCGCGTGCGTGTGCATGCGCCCCATGAAGCCGTAGCCGATCAGGCCTATGCCTATGGTCTTCATACATGTCGCTCCTTTCCGTGGTCGGGATGTGCTTCCATTATACATCAAAACACATTTTCGTTCCACCCTCACCTCTTGAAAACGGTTTCGTTTTGTTGTATAATTAACTAGGTCATTTATGACCCGAATAACATGATCGCTTAAAAGGAGAGGAGATAGCTATGAGTAAGAGGATGCTGGCCCTGGCGCTGGCCCTTGCCCTGCTGCTGACCTGCGCGACATGCGCCGTCGGCGAGGAGGCCGTGGCCCTGAGGCGCCTCACACTGGGGACGTCTTCGTATTCGGTGATGGTCGACGACAGCTTTGTCGAAGGCGACATGACCGAAGAGGACATCGCCGACGGACAGGTTGGCTATTATCGCAGCGACGATACGACGCTGGACTTCGACGTATATCAGTTTTCCAAAGAGGGGATCGCGGAGGAGCTCAGCCACTATACGCTTGAAGAGGCCAACGAATACGACAACGTGTCCGTGGTCCATCCGTGCGACGAGATCAACGGCATACCCGTGGGCTGGTACCGCACGGTCGAGACCTACGAGGACGACGAGTACGACACGCTGACCTACATCATGGACAACGGCGACGATTACGTCGAGCTCGTGTTCTGGATGGAGGACGGCGACGACGAAGAGCATGCGAACGCCATCATCTCGAGCCTGAGCCTTGAGCAGACGCAGACGTTGACTCTGGGCGATTCGCCGTTCACGGTGGAAGCGCCCGCGGACTACGTGCAGGGCGGCATGACCCCCGAGGACATGGCGGACGACCAGGTGAACTACTACTACAGCGACCTGAGCCTTATGGACTTCGACGTCTATCAGTTCAGCAAGGCGGGCCTGCCGGAGACGCTGGCGGAATACGTCGAGGACGAGGCCTCCGAGTATGCCTACGTGTACGAGGTCGTGAAGGACGGCGAGATCAACGGCATACCCGTGGGCTGGTACCGCACCGTCGAGGAGTTCGAGGACGGCGAGTACGAGACCATCACCTATGTGATGGACGACGGCGACGAGTACGTCGAGATCGTGTTCTGGCTGGACGGCTTCACCGCCGAGAGCGAGGCGCATGCGATCATAGGCACGCTCACCGATACGCGCGCGGCCGCGGCGTCCGTGGATCAGGCGGCGGCGCTGCCCGAGGGCGTGACGCCCGTGACCTGGGACGTGTCGGCCGATCACCTGATGATCGAGACGGACGAGGCGCGCGCGCTGTACGACCGCATCATGGCCGAGGACTACCCGACCATGGAGGAGCTCAAGGAGAACGAGGTCATCAAGCAGATGGACGCGCTGTCCGCCTACTATAAGGAGCTCTACGGCAACACCGCCGAGATCGACACGCGCGAGCGCAACGAGCTGCGCGCCCAGATCATCGCGGACTTCCTGGCGACGGGCTCCGCGCGCACCGAGAGCGTTGACGAGAACGGCAGACATCACTACGTCTACGACGGCCCGCTCAACAGGGACTACCAGATGGAACTCGTGCTGGGCCTGCCCGCCTCCGGCAAGTCCACGCTGATCGCCGATCCGGACAGCGAGGCCATGGGCGCGTTCATACTGGATGTGGACGTGATCAAGTCCATGCTGCCCGAGTATCAGGAGAGCCACGGCGCGGCGGCCGACAGCGTGCACTTCGAGGGCATGGCTATGCTGCCCGAGGCCATCAAGGCGTTCACCGAAGGCGACATGAAGGGCGTGAACGTGATACTGCCCCTGGTCTCGAACGATCTGGACCAGCTCATGGAGGACTACATCAAGCCCTTCGAGGCGGCCGGCTACAACGTGAAGGTGAAGTACCGCGACGCCGTGCCCAACGAGGCGATGGCGCGCGTGTTCGCGCGCGCGCTCAGGGGCGGCCAGCTGATCAACAGCCCCGTTGTGCTGAGCTTCGGCGACGATCCGGGAGCGGTCTACGAAGAACTCAAGGGCATAACCAACGCCATGGGCGAGCCCTACGTCGACGAGGATGCCGAACTTGAAGAGGCCGCATGACGGCACACGAAATACCTGACAGGAGGGAATGGATGATGAAGCGCATATCCAAGTGGATCGCGGCGCTCATGCTGGCGGTCATGTGCCTGACAGCGGTGAGCGCGTTGGCCGACGGCACCGTGACGACCACCGGCTCGATCAACCTGCGCAAGGGTCCGGGCCTGGACTACAAGTCCATACGCACCATCAGCGAGGGCGTCAGCCTGAACTATGACAAGACCGCCAAGGACGACCGCGGCGTGGTCTGGTACCGCGTGTACTACAAGAAGAACACGGGCTGGGTCTCTTCCAAGTATGCCAAGGAGGGCAAGAGCTCTTCTTCCAACAAGGTCGTCACCACCGGCAGCGTGAACCTGCGCAGCGGCCCCGGCCTGGACTATCAGTCCCTGCGCACCGTGGCCAGCGGCACGACCCTGACCTATGATAAGACGAAGAAGGACGACCGCGGCGTGGTCTGGTATCGTGTGAAGGTGAAGGGGAAGACTGGCTGGGTCTCCTCCAAGTACGCAAAGAAAAAGTGATATCGCCCGTTGAAGTCGTGAAAGGAGCCTGAAGGATTATGAAGAGATTATTGACGCTGCTTCTTGCGGTCATCATGATGTTCGGCATGACGCTGCCCGCGCTTGGCGAAGAGGGCGACGAGGGCGCCGAAGCCGTGCAGGAGACCGTCTCCGAGCCTGAGCCGGAGCCGGAGCCGGAACCTGAACCCGAACCGGAACCTGAACCGGAGCCGGAACCCGAACCGGAACCGGAGCCGGAACCCGAACCGGTCGCCGAGCCTGACCCCACGCAGGCGCCCGTGACCGAGCCGGATCCCACGCCCGCGCCCGCCGAGGAGGAAGAGGCCTTTGGCCCCAGCCATCTGATACTGTACGCCGCTAAGGCCGACCTGCCCGTGTATAAGAAGCAGAGCACGAAGAGCGACGTCGTGATGCGCCTTTCCTACGGTGAGGAGCTCGTGATCGAGGGCGTGAGCGACGACGAGAAGTGGTACGGCATCACCTATGTCAGCAAGGGCAAGACCAAGCTGGGCTGGATACAGGCCGAGTTCCTGAGCCGCACGCCCCTCGATCCCGCCGGCGCGCCGACGAACAAGCCCACCAAGGCGCCCAAGAAGACACCCGGCCCGACCGCGACGCCTTCCCCGGCCGAGCGCGAGAAGATGATCAACAACGTGCTTTCCACGATGAAGAACGTCGCGCCCTACACCGCGCAGGTGCACACCAAGGCCGCCGACGGCAGCGTGGCGCTGCGCTGGCAGCCGACCACGAACGGCAAGCTGATCGGCTATGTCAACAGCGGCGCGCGCGTGACCGTGCTCGCCGAGGGCGAAGGCTGGGTGCAGGTGCGCAACGAGGCGACCGGCTCCACCGGCTTCATGTCGAGCATGTACGTCTCCAAGGCGGCCGTGGTCAACAAGGCGGTCATGCCCGTGTACCAGGAGCTCGACATGCTGGCGCTGCCGGACGGCGTATACCCCGTCTCGTTCGAGCGCGATGACGTGATGAACGGCGCCACCGGCGTGTTCATGGAGAATGTGCACATCTACACCGTGGACGAGTATGCAGTGGCCGACATGACCACGCTGGCCGCGGGCGACACCGTGTACGTGTCCGGCCAGCCCGTCGCCGTGACTGCCGTCACGCACAACGGCAACATCGTCGTGATCAACGGCGGTCTCGAAGCGCCCAACGGCTACATCTTCTTCCACGAAGAGGGCACGACTTATTTCCACGTGTATGATCCCGAGAACGTGCCGACTTACACCGAGCGCGGCACGACTTCGCTGACGCTGGCCCCCGGCTGCGTGTTCAGGGATGCTTCCGACATCGAGTCCGAGCCCGTGACCGCGTACGGCGCGGACATCGTGGAAGCGATGCAGTCGGCCGTGATCGAGAGCTTCCTCGATTACAACACCACGCTGACCATTGCAAACGGCGAAGTGACCGCGATCGACCGCGTGTACATGCCGTAAGTTTACCCGGTACCGAAGGGACGGCCCCATACGAGGGCCGTCCCTTTTCGTGCATGAAGATATCCGCAGCGGCGGCGTCCACGCCGCCGCGTCCCTGCCTGCCTCGCTGGGCAACGCCGTCAACTTGAGACGATCCCATGCTGTTTACGCAGCTACATCCGCAAATCATGTGATCCGTAGCGGCGGCTATCAGCCGCCATTCCCGCCGAACGACACATACGTATGATTCGTTATGCCCCTGTTCATAGTTGATGGCGTTGCCCGCTGGGGGAAGGCGGCCGCCGCGAAACGGTCGGAAAAGGTCCTGGACGGCCCGCGCAGACAGGTTTATGGAACGTGTATCCGATCGAACCATGCCGCAGGGGCGAGGCTTGCCTCGCCTGCCCCGGGCATCGTTACACCGTTTGTATGTATGTACTGCGACCGGGCGGCGGGCGCCGTGGAAAGAGTCCTGCATGGCCCGCATGCCCGGGTATGCCAAAGCGAGCGGTCGTCACGGCTCCGCGTCCCGTCCGGATTTACAATAATGTGCTTGCCTTTTGCCTGAAAGGGGGTATAATACAAATGTTTGATGCAACTAACCTGAGCACGGTGTTCTGGAGAATCGTATCAGGTGAAACGAATGATCGCATTTGAGATCGAGCACTGCCCGAATACGGACGCGATGTCCGGGAAGGAAGGCGACTTATATGAGCGGGTGGATCATACTGGCCGAGATGGCGGCCTTCGCAGCGCTGTTCACGGCAGTCATATTCGCCGTATACCGGGGCGACGGGAAACACAGCCCTTCGAGCATACACAACTATCCTCCGGACATACAGCAGGAGTACTTCAGGACCCATGCGCGCGTGGACGTGAGCTACAGGTCCGGACGCGTGCTGTTGACGAAGGGACTTGGGGTGCTGTTCTTTGCAGGCGTGCTGCTGGCCTGCGCATTGCTTGCGGGCGCGAAGACGTTCGCGCAGGGCTTCTGGCTGGCCTTCGGGCTGATGGTTTTCATCGGCCTGTACGATACGTGTTTTCTGGACTGGGTGCTGTTTGCCAACCTGCCCATGTTCCGGCTGGAGTGAACGGAGCACATGGACGTGGCTTATCATCAGAAGTGGTTCCACGCAAAGGGCATGCTGTTTCCGGGCGTGCTGTTCGCCGTGCTGCCGGCGGCGCTTGTGGGCTGGCTGGTCTCCCTGATACGATGAAGCATGCGTGAAGAAGACATTTGTACCATAGAGGTGTCATGATGACCGTTACGAAGATGCTGTTCCTGATCGCCATGCTGGGGCACCTGCTCTTAGCATGGTGCGACTGCCTGCTGATCTACGCCGGCGGCGAGAAGTTCGGCTTCAGCCTGATGAAGGACGGCGCGGCCATGCGGAAGGTCTTCAGCCGCATGCCCGCGCGGAATCCGTTGATGTCCATGCTGTTCGGCTGCCTTGCGCTGTGCATGTGCTCCGGCGGATATTACGCGCTGTACCTCTGGATGCGGCCGTTCTCGCAGGCCGCCGCGCTGATCATGCTGCTCGGCTGCGTGCTGTTCTTTATCCCGGGCACGGCGCACCATGTGTTCTGCGGCGCGGCGGAGTGGTTCTACATACGCATGGGCATGACCGAACAGGCGCGCGAGGCGGTCACGGACTTCTTCAGAAAGACCTCCGCCGCGATGATCGCGTGCTACGTGGGCATGGCCGCGTTCGGCGTGACGCTGTTTGCGATGGTGGTTTCCGGCGCGACGCCGCTGCCCGCGTGGGCGTGCGCGTTCAACGAACTGCTTATCGCCGCGGTGCTGTTCCCGCTGCGCATAGGCGGCGCGGGCAACTGGGCGGGCGCGGCGATGTTCTTGAGCCTGCTGCTGCTGACATGATGGCGCGGGCCTGCAAAGCCCCCGGCGGATATCCGTCGGGGGCTTTGCGCGCCATGCGGCGTACGGCCGGCCTTACTCCGCGCACACCAGCGCGGCGAGCATGTCGGCCATGGTGTCCATGTCCTCCACGGCGATGCACTCGAAGCGACCGTGGAAGTTCATGCCGCCCGTGGCGAGGTTGGGACAGGGGAGCCCCTTGTAGGAGAGCGTCGCGCCGTCCGTGCCGCCGCGTATAGGCTCGGCGAAGGGCTCCACGCCCACGGCGCGGTAAGCGGCCTCGGCGCGGCGTATGATGTGTATGTGCGGCTCGATCAGCTTGCGCATGTTGGCATAGGAATCCCGGACGTCCGCCTCGACCGTGCCCGCGCCGTAACGCGCGTCCAGGAACGCCGCGATGCGCGCGATCTCCGCCTTGCGCGCCTCGAACCGCGCGCGGTCGTGGTCGCGTATGATGTAGGTGAGCTTCGCCGTCTCGACGTCGCCCTGCATGTCGATCAGGTGGTAGAAGCCCTCGTAGCCCTCCGTGTGTTCGGGGCGCTCCACGGGCGGCAGCAGCGCGTTGAACTCCATGGCGACCAGCGACGCGTTGACCATGCGGCCCTTTGCGTCGCCGGGATGCACGCTCACGCCGTGTACCGTGACCACGGCGGTGGCGGCGTTGAAGTTCTCGTACTCTATGGAGCCCACGCGACCGCCGTCCACCGTGTAGGCGAGGTCCGCGCCGAAGCCGGGGATGTCGAAGCGGTCCGCGCCGCGGCCGATCTCCTCGTCCGGCGTGAAGCCCACCATCACGCGGCCGTGTTTGCGTTCGGGGTGCGCGATGAGCGCCTCCATGGCGGTGAGTATCTCGGCGATGCCCGCCTTGTCGTCCGCGCCCAGCAGCGTGTTGCCGTCCGTGACGATCAGCGTCTTGCCCTTCGCGTTGGCGACCTCCGGGAACTTCGCCGGATCCAGCACGTCGCCGTTGGCCAGCGTGACGGGGCCGCCGTCGTAGTTTTCGATCAGCGAGGGGCGCATGGGCAGCACGGGCACGCAGTCCACCGTGTCCATGTGCGAGATCAGGCCGATCACGGGGCGGCCCTCGCAGTTGGCGGGCAGCGCGCCGTAGACATAGCCGTTCCCGTCCACGCGCACGTCTGTAAGGCCCATGGCGGTCATCTCGTCCGCAAGCGCCTTCGCCAGCACGAGCTGGCCGGGGGTGGAGGGGCAGGTCTCGCTGCGTTCGTCCGAGGCGGTATCGAATTGTATGTATTTCAAGAGTCGTTCGTATGCGCGCATAAAAATCGATCCTTTCGTTGCAGTGGAGGAGAGAGATACGAGATCCAGAACATGATCCAGAACCAAATTCAGAATTAAGAATTCAGAATTCAGAATGAATGGCCGGAAGGGATACGTTGCGGGGTGGTCCCGCAGGGCTTTGCTTAATCTATGATTTGCGGAACAGACGGCCCGCAGGGACGCCATTCATGGCGTCCGTTCGGTCGAAACTTTCGCCCAACGCATATCGTTCGGAACGCAAAACCTTTGTCTTTCCCGTAGTGGCGCGCCTTGGTGCGCCCGGACAACGCATCGTGCGCACGACCATTTGATTTTGCGAACGGACGACCCGCAGGGATGCCATCCATGGCATGCGCACGCTCATGCCTTATCGCTGGGTCCCGTAAATCTGCGGCATACCAAATGACATGGCGGCCCGGAGGCCGCCGCCATGGGATCCCGCACAAAACCCGTCGTGCGGATACACACGGCCCCTCGCCGCCACGTCACCCAACTCCTAATTCCTAACTCCCCTCATCTTCCCAGCATCGCCGCGCCGATGATGCCCGCGTCGTTGCCCAGCGCGGCCAGCTTGACCTCGGCGTAGGGCATGGTCTTGTAGAACACCAGGCCCGGCAGTATCGCGTTGACGCGGTCCAGCAGGAACTGTCCCGCGTGGGACACGCCGCCGCCCAACG
Source organism: Clostridiales bacterium (assembly GCA_015056395.1). Lineage (GTDB taxonomy): Bacteria > Bacillota > Clostridia > Christensenellales > Aristaeellaceae > Faecivicinus. The sequence goes on along the minus strand of SVGK01000008.1, from coordinate 6,991 downwards.
CGATGATCTCGGGGTCGTACAGGTTGATCAGGTTGACCAGGCCCACGCACAGGTGGTAGACATACTGGTCGAATATCTCCATGGAGGCGGGGTCGCCCTGCTTCGCCAGGTCGATCACCGTGCGCGCCTCGATCTTCGACGCGTCGCCGTCCACGGCCTTCAGTATCGCGCAGTCCGGGTGCAGCTTTGCATACCTGCGTCCCTCGCGTATGATCGCGGTCGCGGAGGCATAGCGCTCCCAGCAGCCCTTGTTGCCGCAGGTGCACTGCTCGCCGCCGGCCACGGTGATCATGTGGCCGATCTCACTGGCGATGCCGTGCGGGCCGGAGTACGCCTTGCCGCCCATGATGATGCCGCCGCCCACGCCGGTGCCCAGCGTTACGAATATCGACACGTTGCAGCCCTTGGACACGCCTGCGACGGCCTCCGCCAGGCCCGCGACGGTCGCGTCGTTGTCGGCGAACACGGGCAGGTCGGTGTACTTGCGCATCTCCGCAAGCAGCGGCACGTCGTGCCAGCCCAGGTTCGTGCAGAACGGCACGCGGCCCGTGGAGGGCACGTATATGCCCGGAAGGCCTATGCCGATCGCCTTGACCTCGCTCATGTCGTGCACGGCGCGGGAAGCCACGCGCGTGCAGAGCCCCGCGATGTCCTCGATGACCGCCGCATAGCCGCGCTCCACGCCCGTGGGGCAGCTGTCCTTCGCCAGTATGTTGCCCTGTTCGTCCACGACGCCGGCCTTGATGCCGGTGCCGCCCAGATCGACGCCGATGTAAACCATGGTGATGACCTCCAAACTTTTGTGAAATCGCGTTATTCCTCTTCGCCGGCGCGCATGGCGCGCTCCATGTGGCGGCGCGTCAGCTCGTCGGCGGCATTGTAACCCATTTGCTTCAGGCGCATGTTGCGCGCGGCCACCTCCAGCACCACCGCCAAGTTGCGCCCGGGGTGTATGGGCAGCAGCAGGCTCGGCAGCTTCACGCCCAGTATCTCGCAGTAGTTCTGCTCGAGGCCCAGCCTGTCATACTCCTTGCCGCTCTGCCACATCTCCAGATGCACGCGCATGTCGATGGTCTTGGAGTGCATGATGGCGCCCGCGCCGTACATGTTCGCGATGTCGATGATGCCCACGCCGCGTATCTCCATGAAGTGGCGCACGAGTTCCGGCGCCTCGCCGATCAGCCTGTTCTCGCCCACGCGGCGTATGTCCACCACGTCGTCCGCGACCAGCTGGTGGCCGCGCTTGACCAGCTCCAGCGCCGCCTCGCTCTTGCCCACGCCGGAGTTGCCGGTGATGAGCATGCCCGTGCCGTACACGTTGACCAGCACGCCGTGGCGCGTCTCGCGCGGCGCGAGATAGTCCTGCAGGAAGCGTATCATGTCCAGCTCGAAGTCCGTCGTCTCGCGCTTTGTCGAATAGACGGGCACGTTGTGCGCCGCGGCGTACACGCGCATCTCGTCGAAGCACGGATAGCCGCGCGTGATGATGATGCACGGCAGCGGATAGCTGAAGTACTTCTTCAGCCGCGCGCGCCGCGTGCTCTCGTCCAGCTGCGACAGATAGGTCATCTCGACCTTGCCCAGCAGCTGCGGGCGCTCGTAGGCGAAGAAATCCCAGTAGTCCGCGAACTGCATGCCGGGACGGTTGGAGTTGCTGACTTCTATGGGCAGCTGCTTGACGTCCGCCGCCACGACGCGCTCAAGGCCCAGCGCCTTGACGAAATCGACTTCCCGTACCATAAGCACCTCGGAATTCAGTTGATAATTAACGATTGACAATTAACAGTTGACAGCTTGAGTCAGCCAGTATGACATGGAGGACAGATGATTTGACAAGCATATGTCGCCGACATGACAGGCCGTGTAAGGACATGGCTTGCATTTCAGTATTGGGTCGGAGGATCGGTGTAGAACGAATAGAATTATGCGCAGCATAGTACCTCGACCGACCGCCATCCTTGACGAACCTCCTACGGTCTGCTGTCGCAGGGATCGGCGACGGGTGATGGGGTGATCGGAAAACTCCCATTCCCCGTCGCCGACATAATCTTAGCAGACCGTAGGAGATCGAGGGAGAGCCAAAGGCTCGACTAGCGGCGCGGCCATTTGGCTGGCCCGCCGCGTACCCTCGGCACGGCGCAGCCGGGTCGAGGGCGAAGACAGTCAAGGACGCCTGCGGCGCCGCGCCTATGGCGCGGTGGCTGAGCAGTACGTGACTCGTGGGTAGAGGGGTCACGTGGCTCGGGGCTCAAAGGTGATCGGTCGGGGTCACGGGGGTTACGGGTGCTACGGAGGTCATTGAGATTCGATGATCCTGGAACCGGTTCGAAACTTCGGAGAGTGTAAACCATGTTGCTTCATACACCATGGGGCGTCCGCGTCATCGGCGACCATATAACAAGGCCGTGGCGGCGTAGACACCGCCGCTACGGAGATCAGAGTTATCTAAAGGCCCAGGGAAGAAGCCCCAAAGCTCCGGAACGGCCATCAACTGTTCACTGTTCACTGTTCACTGTTCACTGTTAACTGTCAACTGTCAGCCGCTCCGTCCCAACTCCTAACTCCTCACTCCTAACTCCTACCTCCCAGTTCCTCCTCGATCACCCTCGCCACGCCGTCCTCCGTGTTCTTCATCGCAATGATCTGCGCGACATCCATGCACTCCGGCACGGCGTTCGCCATCGCCACGCCAATGCCCGCGGCTTCCAGCATGGGCGCGTCGTTCTGCCCGTCGCCGAAGGCCATCACCTGGTCCATGCCAAGGCCCAGACGCTCGGCCAGCGCGCGCAGCGCGACACCCTTGTCGATGCCCTCCGCGACGATCTCGAGGAAGTTGTCGCGGCTCTTCATGAAGCGCACGCCCGTGGGGAACTCCCTTTGAAGCACGGGCTGCACCTGGTCGATGCGCTCCTGCGTGGATATCGCCAGAAGCTTTATCATGTCGCCCTGTATCCATTCGGACAGGGGCATGCCCACCGACGCGCACTTCACGCGTATGCTGCTTTCGTACATGCGCGTGTAGCTCGTGCGCTCGCTGCAGAAGTAGCCCTTGCCGGGGTAGGCCTGCAGATACACGCCCATCTCCTCGATGCGCTGCGCGACGGCCCTTGCAAGGTCGGCCGGCAGCGCGTTTTTGTAATACGTCACGTCCGTCCTGTGGTCGTAGATCAGCGCGCCGTTGAACAGTATCATGGGCGCGTTGACGCCTATGTCGCGCGCGAACGGCAGCATGGCTTCCGTCATGCGCCCGGACGAGAGCGATATCATCACGCCCCTTTCCATGGCTGCGGCCAGCGCGCGGCGCGTGCGGTCGGTCAGGTCGCTGGCGGCGTTGAGAAGCGTGCCGTCCAGGTCGGTGGCGATCAGGCGTATCATGGCGTGCTGCGGCCTCCTCACATTCGGTCTCAAATCATGCGTCTATAGTATAAACGATTTGGGCGGCGGTTGCAAGGGGCGAGGGGGAAAAACGTCCGCCATGGATTCAGCGGGAAAAGGACGGGTCCTCGCCCAGCGCGCTCCAGCCGAAGCGCGCGATGGACACCACGATGGACACCAGCGTGATGGCCTCGTTGACCAGGCCGCCCCACGAATGCACGATCGCGTCATAAGCAAGCCAGCACGGCGACGCGCAGACCAGGTTGACCAGCCGTATGCTGCGCGCGTTGTTCGACCAGCACACGAAAGTGCTTGAGATCGAGGCGACGGCGGCCAGCAGGCTCACGGGCCCCGCCCACGTCTTCCAAAGTATCGCCAGGAACAGGCACGAGAGCAGCGCGGGCCAGCCCTTCCACCGCACCCATTTCCAGTCGGCGTATTTCATCATCATCGCGTTCCTGAGTATGCTCACCGCCAGCGAGAGGCAGCCGGACAGCGCGCCCAGCAGCGCAAACTGCGCCGTGAACAGCGCAAGCCCGACCAGCTGACAGAAGAACAGCGCGCGGTTCGAGCGTATCTGGTAAGACACGATGAAAGCGATGACGCCTAAAAAGCCGATGCCTTGGACGAATAGGGGAGAACGGAACATGCGGTACCTCCGGTTATTGAAAAATGAAACAAAGAGACGCTGTCGAGGCCGTGCCGACGACGAGGTTGCGCGGTGAGCGGAATACAGCGTGTGCGCGGGCGGTTCGGAATCACCCCCGTAGAGGCGGCCTCCAGGCCGCCATGTTTCCCGCAACGAAGCGTTCAGGCGATGCGAACGCCCCAAGGGGCGTCCCTGCGGAGGAAATGGAAGAATGTGCGCTCACGCGCAGCGGACGCCATGAATGGCGTCCCTACGGGAGGTCTGGTGATCAGATGATGTGATGGAACGTACCCGGGGTTTGCGGACGCGGCATGCCACGTCCCTACGGAGTGACGGTATGAACACGTGTCGCGAATGCCCATCATGAGGTCGACGGACAATGGTGCGCACGCGCGGGCAGGCGCCATGGATGGCGCCCCTACGGGGACCGTACGATCATCACATCCGTAGCGGCGGCTATCAGCCGCCACGTTCCCCGCATGATGGGAACAGAAGCCGCTCGCGCGCCGAAAGAGCCTTCCCCAGCCCCCCTGCCCGCAAGCACACGGCGACGGAAGCCGAACCTCCGCCGCCGGGCTTATAATTCCGAATTCCGAATTCCGAATCCCGAATTACTCCGAATAAGCCATGACCATGACCCTCGTCAGCCTGAGCGCCGCCTCGAGGCCAAGGTCCTCGTCGATGTCGTCCGGGCTGTCCGCAAGCGCCCACTGCTTCAGCGGCGAGGGCTTCCTCTCGGGCAGCTGCTCGATCTTCTTCATGGTCTTGTCGCCAGATACGCTGATCCAGACGTCGCTGCCCTGCATGATCACCGTGCCGTTCGTGCCGCCGATCTCGAACACCAGCGGATATCCGCTCGAGACGAAGCCCGTCTCCGACACGCCGATCGCGCCGTCCGCGAACTCGAGCACGGACACGGCGTTGTCCTCGACCGCGCGGCCCGTCACGTGCGTGAAGGTGCTCTTCACGTTCACGGGCTCGCCCAGCACCGCGGGCACCAGGTACATCGCGTGCGCGCCCAGGTCGATCATCGCGCCGCCGCCGCACGCCACGGGGTCGTAGAAGTGCGCGGGCAGCCAGTCGCCCGTGGCGCCGTTGTGCGCCTTGCGGAAGCGCGCGTAGTTCAGCTTGCCCAGCGCGCCGGAGCGCGCCGTGTGCACGCAGAACTGCACGGCGGGATCCGAAAAGTGCACCAGCGATATGGAAAACCGCGTGCCGTTTTCGCGCACGGCCTTCGCGATGCGCTCCGCCCCTTCGTTGGTGAGCGAGAGCACCTTTTCGGTGAACACGGCCTTGCCGCTCTCGCAGGCGCGGACGATCAGTTCGTCGTGCTCGTTCGTGGCGTTGCCTATGACCACGCCCTCGATGGAGGGATCAGCCAGTATGTCGTCGAGCGGCGCGGCCTCGCAGCCCAGCTCGCGCGCCCAGCCCTCCGCCACGGCGTCGTCCGGGTCCCAGACTTTCGCCACGCGGCAGCCTTCCATCTCGTTGATCTCGCGGGCGTACTGCGGCGTGTGCACGTGCCACTTGCCCAGCATTGCAAATGAGCGCATATCGGATCATTCCTCCCCGTTGAAGTATACGGGCTTGCCCGTCTTTGCGGAGGTATATATGGCCTCCAATATCTCGGAGACCACGCACGCCTGCTCGGGCAGCACGACCGGGTCCGTGTCGTTTTCGATGGCGTCCAGCCAGCGCATCTGTTCGGTGATGGGCGGGGTCTCCTGCACGCCGTCATAGAACGCCACGCCGCCCGCGGACAGGTTGGGCCGTGTCTCGACCTGGCGGCCGAATTCGACCTTGTTCACGATGACCTCGTTGCGGCCGATCCACGCGCCCGCCTTGCTGCCGCACAGGCGGCAGCTGCCCTCCTGTATGGGATGGTCCGTGTTGAGCGCCCACGTGGCGTCCAGCGTGATGGTCGCGCCGTTCTCCATGACGATGAAGCCGAAGGCGGCGTCTTCCATCGTGTTCTCGCCTTCCTTCCAGCCGCCCCAGGGGTTGCCCTCCTCGGGGTGCTCGACCATCTTGTACTTCGTGCCCACGACCATGCGGGGCTTGTAGTTGTTCATCAGATACAGCGTCACGTCCAGCGAATGCGTGCCGATGTCGATCAGCGGGCCGCCGCCCTGCTCGTACTCGTTCAGGAACACGCCCCAGTTCGGCGTGCCGCGGCGGCGTATCGCATAGGCCTTCGCCACGTAGATCTCGCCCAGGTCGCCGCGTTCGATCAGCGCCTTGACGTAGCGCGCCTCGGCCTTGTGGCGGTGCTGGTAGCCTATGGTCAGCTTCTTGCCGGACTTCTTCGCGGCTTCGACCATGCGGCGTGCGTCCGCGGCAGTCTTGGCCATGGGCTTTTCGCACATGACGTGCTTGCCGGCGTTCAGCGCGTCGATGGACAGGTCCGCGTGGCTGCGGTTCGGCGTGAGCACGTACACCACGTCGATGGTCCCGTCCTTCAGAAGCTCCCTGTAGTCGGTGTAGACCTTAGCGTCCGGCGTGCCGTATTCCTTCGCGGCCTTCTGCGCGCGCTCTTCGATCAGGTCGCAGAACGCGACGATGTCCGCGCGGTCGATGGCCTTGAGCGCCGGAAGATGCTTGCCGTTGGCGATGCCGCCGCAGCCTATGATGCCTATGCGAAGTCTTGCCATGGGGGATCCTCCTTTGTCGTTCGTAGGGGGGAAGAGAGAACAATTCGGAATTCGGAATGCGGAATTCGGAATTGAAAATTCAGAATTAAGAATTCAGAATTCAGAATCGATAGCCTGGGAACGGGGTGTGTTGTCGATCGAGGGGCGTGGCCTGCCTTGCCCGCGTCATTGCCGAATGCGATATCGAACCTGGGGGGTGCGGGCGCCATGGATGGCGCCCCTACAGCGGGCGTGGTCTGCATCCGTAGCGGCGGCCTCCAGGCCGCCACGTCCCCTGAACGTCGACAATCCGTGACCGTCATGTTCAGGCGATGCC
>SVGK01000134.1 GCA_015056395.1 Clostridiales bacterium | reverse complement strand
TCGATGCGGTCTGTCAGCGCCTCGTCGCGCGTGTGCGTCAGGTCATCCGCCGCGCCGCGTATCGTCTCAAGCAGCAAGCCGTCGTGCCAGGGCATGCCGCGGTGGTGCCCGAGGCGTCCCGCGGCCAGGTCGCGGTAGTTCTCCAGCGCGCCGTCCTGTTCTAACTTATCGAACGTGTCCTTGAGCGTGACGGATGAGAATGTCCTGAGCCTGGGCGACCAGAAGGCGTCCTTCACGCGCACGCGCCCGTCCACCGGGCGGTTCATCTCGTAGCGCATAGTCTCACTATCCCTTCACGCCGGTCAGCACGATGCCTTCGATGAAGTAGCGCTGCCCTATCGCGAACAGTATGATGGCCGGCACGACCATAACCAGCGACGCCGCCATGATGTAGTTCCACTTGGAGGAGTACGCGCCGCGCAGCGACAGTATGCCCAGCGCCAGCGTGAACTTCGTGTCCGAGCGCAGATAGATCAGCGGGCCCTGGAAGTCGTTCCAGTAGGCCATGAACGAGAATATCGCCACCGTGATCATGATGGGCGCGCACAGCGGCACCAGTATCCGCAGGAATATCTGCACGCGCGACGCGCCATCGATCATGGCGGATTCGTCGTAGTCCTTGGGCAGCGTGCGCATGAACTGACGCATCAAAAACACGTTCGAGGCGCCGCCGCCGAACCACGCCGCCAGATAGAACGGCCAGTAGGTGTTCGTGAGCCGCACGGCGGAATAGGTCAGGTACTGCGGTATCAGCACCACGTGCCCGGGCAGTATCATGGCGCCTATGGTCAGTATGAACCAAAGGTTCCTGCCGGGGTAGTTGAGCCGGCCCAGCGAATAGCCCGCCATGGCGCTTGTCAGCACCGTGCCGATCACGCAGGGCACCAGTATCCAAAGCGTGTTGCGCAGGTACATGAGCGCGGCGAAGTTCTGGAAGGTCTTCACGTAGTTCTGCCAGCGCCAGGTGCTTGGGAAGAACAGCGGCGGGAACACAAATATCTCCGCGTTGCTCATCACCGACGAGCGGAACATCCAGTACAGCGGCACGAGCGAGACCAGCGTGCCGGCGATCAGTATGATGTACAGTATGACGGTGGAGGGCCTCACGCGCTGTTTGTTCAGCTTGCCCAGCGCCTGCACTTCCTTCGACTTAGCCATAGTACACCTTCTTTCCGAACACCCTGAATATCACGATCGTACACACGGCCAGCACGGCGAACACGATCCACGCGAACGCCGAGGCGTAGCCGAACTCGTTGTACTGGAAGGCGTTGCGGTAGATCAGGTAGTTGACGAACAGCGTGGCGTTGTTGGGCCCGCCCTCCGTCATGACGTAGCTGTTGGTGAACGTCATGAAGCCGCCGATCACGCCCATCAGCGTGTTGTAGAAGAGCACGGGCGAGATCATGGGTATCGTGATGTGTATGAACTTGGTCCACGCGCCACCGCCGTCGATGTCCACGGCCTCAAGAAGCGTGGGCGACACGTTGGCCAGGCCCGAGAGGTATATGACCATGGGCGCGCCGCAGGCCCACGCGCTCATCAGCACCAGAGAGGGCACGGCGGAGGACTCGGCGTATATCCACTTCGATGTGGGCAGGCCGATCGCACGAAGCGCGGCGTTGAACAGGCCGAAGTCCGGGTTGAACATCCACATCCACAACAGGCACGACGCGACCGCCGGCACGATGGAGGGTATGTAGAATATGGTGCGGAAGAAGGCCTTGCCGCGGATGTTTTTGTTGTTCAGGAGCAGCGCGATGGCCAGCGCGGCCAGCTGCGTGCATATGACGGAGCCGAACGCGTAGAGCACCGTGGCCTTTATGGACTTCCAGAAGAAGAAGTCCTCGGTCAGGAGCTTTGCGTAGTTTGCAAAGCCCAGGAAATGCTGCGAGCCGAACACGCTCCAGTCCGTGAACGAGATCACCAGCGAATAGATGAACTGGCCGTAGGTCAGGAACACGATGCCCAGCAGCAGCGGCAGCACGAAGAGGTATCCCGCGATGGTCTCGTTGCGCTGCATTACGGTCATGCGTTTCCTGCCGCCGGAGGGCTTTTTGACAGACATTTGAGGATCACCCCCGCAGAGAGTTCAGGTCGGTCTTTGAAAAAAGGGGGCCTCGCGGCCCCCTTATCGGTGTTGCGGCTCGAATCAGCCGGCGATGCTGGCCAGGTAATTTTCCATGACCTTGTCCAGCTCGCCGCGGATGCCCTCCATGGCGTCCTTGGCGGTGGTGGTGCCCAGCAGCACGTTGTCCAGCGCCGGCAGGTACAGGTCCTCGACCTGCTGCACGCAGCCCATCGTGAAGTAGGCGGACGGCGTGGTGTAGCCCATCGCCCAGTCGATGACGGCCGTCTTGTAGTGCTCGGGATGCACGCCCTCGGTCAGCCACTCGTCGATCAGCGCCTCGTCGGTGTACCAGTCTTCGGAGACGGGCATCCACAGGCCGGAGTGGATGAAGTCGATGACGAAGTCGGTGTTCATGATGTAGCTGGCCAGCAGCAGCGCCTCTTCATAGTGCTTGGTGTCCTTGAACACGACCACCGGGGTGCCGGTGTTGGCGGTGTTGGGCTTGGCGAAGTAGGGCAGCACGCCGACATCATAGTTGATGCCGTCTTCCTCGGCGGCGATCGCCAGGGACTGGAACGCCCACTGGCCGGTCACGACCATCGCGCAGCTGTTGGACAGGAACGCGGCGGACATGTCCATGGAGCTCGCGGCGTCCTCGGCGGAGGGCATCACGTGATGGACGTTGATCAGGTCGGCGATGGACTGGAAGACCTCGACGGCTTCGTCGCTGTACAGCGCGATGCCCTGCTTGTCCTCGGTGAACACGCCGGTGTTGTTGGAGCCCAGGAAGGACTCGTAGACGTAGTCGCTGTCGTCCATCTTCACCGCGTAGGTGCGGATGTTGTCGGGATCGAAGCCTTCCTCGTCGGGATGCTTGCCGTTCTGGTCTACGGTCAGCTGCTTGCAGACCGCGACGAACTCGTCCCAAGTCCAGGCTTCCTCACCGGAGGCCGGCGGATACTCGACGCCCATGGCATCGAAGTAGTCCGGGTTGTAGTAGATCAGCACGACTTCGTCCGCGACGGAGACGCCGACCACGTTGCCGTTCTTGTCGATGAACTTGTTGGAGTCCATCTTGGCCTGCACGTTGCCGCTCTCGAGCGCGGGGGTCAGGTCGAGCAGCATGCCCTCGTTCGCCCACTGGACGACGATAGGCTCGGAGAGGTAGCCCACGTCCGGCAGCTCGTTGGCGGCGGCCATGGTGGTCATCTTGGTGACGTAGTCCTCGGGGGTGTAGAGGTACTCGACCTCGATGCCGGTCTCCTCGGTGAACTTGGCCAGCGCGCTTTCAAGGATGGCCTTCTCGGCAGCGTCGCCCCAGCTGGAGAACGTCAGCTTGATCGGCTCCTCGGCGCTTGCGACGGTCACGATGCCCATGGTGAGCATCAGGCACAGGGCCATCAGTACGCAAAGCATTTTCTTCATGTCGGTTTTCCTCCCTTTTCGTAATTCGGCGGCTTGGCTAACACATCGCCCTGCATATTGTGTAAACGGGGCAATACGTTCAGACTGGCCGACCTTTCGATTTGGATTATAGCACTGATTAACGGTGATGAAAAGGGTTCAATTACGGAAAAGGGTTTCAAAATACGACCAATAATATGAATTAATGTTGGGCATATGTGGTTAAAATGCTTAAACGACGGCGCTTGCGTTTCACTGCGCCTGATGCTGCTTCCCGTACAGGTCGCGAAACGACGTGGGCGGCATGCCCTCGCTGCGCGCGAACACGGTGCTGAAGTGCTTTGCATTGACATAGCCGCACTCCGCCGCGATCTGCATGACGGTCTTGTCGGTGGAGAGAAGCTCGCGCCGGGCGCGCTCCAGCCGGAAGCGGTGCAGGTAGTCCCTGAAGCTCGTGCGCGTGTTGGCGCGTATCAGGCGGGACAGGTAGTCCTCGCTGTAGCCGAAGTGTTCGGACAGCCTGGCGAGCGTCAGGTTCTCCGCGAAGTGGTTGCGTATGTACTCGCTCACGCGGTTGAACGCCGCCGAGCGCGTCTCCTCGCGGCGGTCGTTGCCAAGCTCTATGAGCATCAGCGACATCAGATAATCGCAGGACAGCTGCGCCGGCGCGCCGCACGAGCGCTCGCTGATCAGCTGGTGGAAAAGCCCCGCCACACGCGTGTACACGGTGGGCGGCAGCCGGTCCATGTGCACGGGCAGGGACACGCTGTGCGGCGCGTCGACGCCGTCCACGAAGTGCGCCCAGCAGTAGGCGGGCGGTTCGACGGGGTCCGTGGATATGCCGTAGTGCAGCCTTCCCGCGGGCAGCAGCAGCGCCTGGCCGGGCTGCGCGTGCACCGACGCGTCATCCAGGCCCATCACGAAGGAGCCGCGCTGCATGACGATCAGCACGGACGAGTCCAGCCTGCGGCGCGGGTGCAGCCAGCCGGGCCCCGTCTCGCAGATCCCGGCGGAGAGCAGCCGCACGGGAAGGGAGAAGGTGAGAAGGGAAGTATCGGGCATGGGAACCTCCGAAGATAATGAATAATTAGTAATGAGTAATTGTGGTGGGAATCGCTTCGCGATTCCTTTTATCGAATGGGTATAGTGGTATTTTAATGGATGATCAGGTGAGATGCAATGGGTGTGATCGGGTAAAAATGATTAAATTTAATATTTGTTCCTATTGCAACGAGAGAAAAAAGCCTATATAATATCACTGATATCGAACAGACACAAGGCTATTGATTCCGAATTCCGCATTCCGAATTACTTCCGGAGGAAGTTCCATGCCTACGATCACAGACATCGCCCGCGAGACCGGGCTTTCCATCGCGTCCGTGTCCAACGCCCTGAACGGGAAGGGGCGCGTAAGCGCGAAAAACAGGCGGCTGGTCATAGACACGGCCCTGCGCATGGGCTATGACATGGGGCGCGTGCGCGGCGCCGAGCGGCGCAGGAGCGTGTGCGTGATGCTCGAGCACATCGCTTCGACGTTCTGTTACAGGATCGCGCAGGGCATATCGCACGCGGCGGATCCGGGCTATGCCGTCACGTTCGCCGACCTGAACGTGCTTGACGGGGGCGGGCCGCCGGACCCGGACGCCGGGAGCATGCGCAGACTTCTCGAACAGCGCGTCGCGCAGCTCGATCCCTCGACCGTGGGCGTGATATACGTTTCACAGTATCCGCGCGACCTGACGGGCATCATGCCGAAGCTCTCGATCCCCGTGGTGTATGCCTACGGTTACGCAAAAGGCGCGCCCTGCGTCAACACGGACGACCAGCAGGGGGCCTACGACGCCGTGGCGCATCTGATCGGTGAGGGGCGCAGGCGCATCGCGATGATCTCGGGGCCCATCGATTCCATGCCCATGACGAAGCGCTTCTCCGGCTACCAGCGCGCGCTGATCGACGCGCGCATACCGGTGGACCTATCGCTGGTGCGCCTGGGCGACTGGGACGTGGGCCGCAGCAGCGCGCGCATGGACGAGCTGCTCGCCCTGAAGGAGCGGCCGGACGGTATATTCTGCCAGAGCGACCACATCGCCGTGGGCGTTATGCGCGCCATACGAGCGGCGGGGCTGCGCGTGCCCGGCGACATCGCCGTGGTGGGCTTCGACGACAACGAGTTTGCCGCGCTGCTCGATCCGCCGCTGACCACCGTGCGGCAGCCGCTTGCGCAGATCGGCGAGAAGGCGTTCGCGCTGCTCAAGGGCATATTGGAGGACAGGGAGCAGGATGAGACGGACGTGCTGCTCAAGGCCGAGCTGATACGGCGGGCGTCGAGCTGAACGTATGAAACAACATGGTTTACACTCTCCGAAGTTTCGAACCAGCTCCAGTATCATCGAATCTCCGTAGCCCCGTGACCCCCGTGACCCCTACCGATCACCTTTGAGCCCCGAGCCACGTGATCCCTCTATCCTTAAGTCACGTACCATCATAGCCACCGCGCCGCAGGCGCGGCGCGCAGCGTCCTTGACGGTTCTCCTACGGTCTGCTACGATCCCGTCGGCGACGGGAATTGGATGTGATCCGATCACCCCATCACCCGTCGCCGATACTTCGACAGCAGACCGTAGGAGGTTCGTCAAGGATGGCGGTCGGTCGAGGTACCATGTTGGTCATACCACTATACATCGAGTCAAGCCCCCCGCGCATTTATTCCAACTTTAACTTGACACCGCCGGTAAGTTGCATTAAACTAATTTCGGTCGAAAAATGATGCGAGGCGGTGTTGTTTCGTGGAGTACAGGCGTTTGTCGGAGGAGCTGTGCCGCGCGCACCTGGACTCTGCGCGCGTCTGGAACCGCATCTGCGAGGACAACTCCACCCGCGGCGAGTACGGCGTGCTGCTCTGGCTCATGCTGGAGGGCGAGGGCGCGTATTCCATGGATATCGCCAGGCACTTCGACCTGACGGCGGGGCGCGTGGCGAACATACTCCGCCAGCTCGAGGCGAAGGGCTACATCGCGCGCGTGCAGGACAGGGAGGATCTGCGCCGCGCGAAGATCGTGCTCACGGAAAAGGGACGCACCCAGGCTAAAGACTGCCTTGAGGACATGATCGAGGGCCATCGGGCGCTGATCGAGAAGCTGGGCGAGGAGGACGCGCGCACGTTCGTGCGCATCGTGAAAAAGGCGCTTGGGTGAAGGGCCGATACGGCTCCCCGGCCCGGCCGCTTTTTTTTGACCGTGAAGTTTCGAGTAAAAACTTGGACTGAAAACTTGCAGTAAAAACGAAATGACGAGGTGACGGGACATGACATTGAAGGAGCTGGCCGTCGGAAGATCGGCGATGGTGACGAGCGTGGGCGGAAAGGGCGCGCTCAGGCAGCACATACTGGACATGGGGCTGATACCGGGCACGCGCGTCACGGTGGTGAAGCTTGCGCCGCTGGGCGACCCCATGGAGCTGCGCATACACGACTACGAGCTGACGCTGCGCATGGCGGACGCGGCCGAGATCGGCGTCGAGCCCGTCGAGGGCGGCGAGCAGGTGCGCGCGGCGAAGGGCGCGGACAGGGTCGAGCACCCCGGCCTCGGCGAGGAGGGGCGCTTTCACCCCAAGGGCACGGGCGACCCGCTGCCGGAGGGCACGAAGCTGACGTTCGCGCTGATCGGCAACCAGAACTCCGGCAAGACCACGCTGTTCAACCAGCTGACGGGCGCGAACCAGCATGTGGGCAAC